>JAITAI010000178.1 GCA_031284195.1 Treponema sp. | reverse complement strand
ATCAATGGAGGGTCCCATGATAATCAGCCGTATTATGACCAAGAATCCGATCTTTGTGCATCCTGATATTTCGGTGCACGATGCCCGGTCCCTGATGGACAAGGAAAAAATAGGCCGTTTGCCGGTGCTCGATAAGAACCATAAACTTGTCGGCATTGTAACCCGGAAGGACCTGCTCAAAGCCGGGCCTTCCTTAGCCACGAGCCTGGATATATATGAGATAAGCTATCTTCTTTCCAAGCTCAAGGTCGAAAAAATCATGGTAAAGCAGGTCATCACCGTGGCGGAAAACGAAGTGGTGGAGGAAGCTGCCCGGATCATGACGGATAAGGATATTAGCTGCCTTCCGGTGATGCGGGGCCCCCTCCTGGTGGGCATTATCACTGGGACCGATCTCCTGCAGGTATTTATCAATGCTTTCGGCGCTCGTCACCCAGGGGTACGGATTACCCTATCTATGACCGAACGGCCGGGCCAGTTGGCGAAATTGGCCGGAGCCATTGCGGAAAAAGGGGGCAACATCGTGTCTTTTGTTTCCGCTGAAGGGGATAACCTCTCCTATCGGAGGGGAACCTGCAAAATATCCGGTATCAGCCCCACAGATATAGAAGCTATCATACAAACCATTCCGGAAACGGAATTGGAAGATATCCGAGAACTCTAAAGCCCTGGCTGCTCCTGCCTTTTTCTATACGTTCCTTTTTACCTATGGGAGTACTTTAGAGAAGGGTAGCCTAAAGAATTGTTTTTTTTAACCGATTAATGTAGTAAGTATAAGGAGATTGAGGTGGCCTCATTCGGAAAACCACGGATTCTCGGCAAGATAATCGTGCTCTTATTGCTCATCTTGGTCCTTGCCGGAGGAGGATTCGTGTGGTTCGATTATCTCAATGTGATCGATGCTAAGACCCTTTTATCCCCTCTCTACCGTTTCATAGGCCGGGAAGGCCGTAGCAGCGGTACCCGTGTGGATGAAGAGTTGCTTTCTCTGGACGCGGAACGGCTTGCCATACGGCTGGAAGCCTTGGAACTGCGTGGTTTGGAACTGGAAAAACAGGAACAGGATATTCAGAGCCGACGGGGTGAAATAGAACAAATGGCCCAGGCATTGGAAGAGCGACAGAAAGGCTTGGATGAACGGGAGACTTCTTTTAACGCCTTGATGCAAGCCGCCGAAACTAAGAGTAGCAATGTAGAACAGGTTGCCCGGTACTTGACCGGTATGCCCCCCCAACAAGCGGTGGGTATCATTACCGAAATGGAAGATCAGGATGCTATCGACGTGTTTAGGAAGGCTGAAGAGCTAGCTCAGGCAGAGGGAACTGCCTCTATCGTCTCTTATTGGATGTCCCTCTTGCCCGCTGAACGAGCCGCAGGGTTACAGCGGAAGATGGTGGGGAGACCTGCTACCCTCAACTGAGGATCTTACCGTTTTTTCGATTTTTTTCGATAAGGATTCGGTTCCAGGCAGGGGGAAACCATGCGCCATGTGGTGAGTCAGTTTCAAAACTCGATTAGTACGAACCACCTAAGGTCCTGTGAAAGAGGTTCCTTGAAAAAGCGGTCTAATATCCGTTTTTTCCCTATAGTACCTTTTGAAACCGCCACTGGTAACAATACAAAAATGGTCGAAGTTTGATAAGTTGCGGATATAGTATGAGGAGGCTGGGTGATGATGCAAGTATCTCCCGGGATGCATAGTTCGGATGGTTCCCTTGAGGGAATGAACGGGATGGATAAGCGAGAACCCCAATCGCTTAGTTCTAAGCAGGATCAGGGAAAGTCCCGTAAACAGGACAGGCTCGATTTTTTTGCTCGGCTTCTTGAAGGGCTGGTTAAGAATAGTTCAACTGGAACCGGCCCCAAGCTGGGTGCTCTGGGGGACGGTCAGCACATAGAAGAAGTCCGATCCGGTGATGAACGTCAAGGGAATGGTACTAAGAACCATCCGCAAAAAAAGAGCCGCTTATCCGGTGGAGAAGCCCAGGGAGGGGGAAAGTCTCGTTCTGGGGAAACGGTACAAGACCTGAGCCAGAGCAGCAGGAATAACCGGGATCCGGGAGGGCCTTTTTCTTTCCTGGTTGTTCAGGAAGGACAGGGGCCTAATCAGGCAGGCCCTCACGTATCGCTTCAGAAAAGAGACAATTCCCCTTCGCTACGCCATCAGATGAGTAAGACGCACCTTTCCGCAACCCCAGGTTCCCGAACAGAAACCAGATCCGGGGATCCGCTGGTGCAGACCGGAGCCGCAGTTCAAGAAGCCGGTTCCCAAGGGGGTATCTCCAAGCTCAAGGTGCAGAATCGGGATGATAGTACTGGCGCTGAAAAAGCAGGTTCCCCCAAGGCAAGGCTTTTTCGGACAAGTCAGTCTATAGGAACAGATGAGCAGATGCGGTTTTCTCTGGATCCTCGGCAGGGGATGGAGGCCGGTGAAGAACCTGCTCGGAAGGGTCTCAAGAGGGATTTGGATGTCAAGGCCCGGGATAAACGCCGGGAACGGATAGACCTTCGGGATATCCGTTCCCGGGAAGAGGCAGAGTCTGCTTCGGGGTCCCTGGTTCCGGGGGATACAAAACCAGTAGGAGAAACTAAGACCCTAGAACTCACAGTGGACCTCCACACCGATACCCAAGATCGGGAAGGCCTGCCGAATTCGCGAGAGAATTCCCTCACCCGTAGTTTCGAGGATCTCCTCGCCCGAGAGCTCTCCCAAAATCTCAACGGAGATATTGTCCGGCAAGCCCATGTGTTGTTACGGGATGGTGGCGAAGGAACCATACGGCTTGCCCTCAGACCGGAATCCCTGGGAAATGTAAAGATACAACTTGAACTAGCCGAAAAGAAGATAATAGGGCACATCATCGTAGAAAGCAATGAGGCGCTTCGGGCATTTGAGCGGGAAATACCTTCCTTGGAACAGGCCTTTAAGGATTCGGGCTTTGGAGAGACGAGCTTGGATACGGCTTTGGCCTCAGGGACAGATGGGCAGGGGGGAAATCCCCAGCAGAGCGATTCTGAAGCAGGGCCGTTTTTTTCAGAACGCTTTGCCCTGTCTACTTATGATACAGCCTCGGAAATGAACGGGGAAGGGGGACTAGGCTTCAGGGCAGCCGGGAACGGCGGTTCATCGGGCCATATTCCGATCGATATGCTGGTATAAAGGGAGGAGTCATTATATGGAGCTTCAAGCCATACTGAGTTCACAAGAGCAGGCAGAGCTTGCCCAATGGGTGAAAGAACACAACAATAAGATAAACCAGGGGAAGAATCCTCAACAGAATCTGGGGAAAGATGATTTTCTTAAGATCCTGATTACCCAGCTCTCCTATCAAGACCCCACGGCTCCGATGGAAGATAAGGAATTTATCGCCCAGATGGCCCAGTTTTCCACCCTGGATCAGATAACCAGTATGGCCACGGATTTTTCCCGGCTTGCGGCTCTAGTTGCAGGGAGTGAAGCTACCGGTGCTCTGGGGAAATCCGTGGAAATAGCGGTGGGAGATAAGGTTATCCAGGGTACGGTTAAGGCAGTAACCCGAGGGGATAGTCCTGAAGTGTTGGTACAGGGTTCCTATTATTCCTGGAACCAGGTTACTAAGGTATTTGAGGAATAGGCTGAACAACCTTTAAGCTAGGGAGTATATACGATATGATGCGATCATTGTTTGCCGGCGTATCAGGCCTGCAGAATCATCAAACTCGAATGGATGTCATTGGTAATAACATTGCCAATATCAATACGGTGGGTTTCAAGAAGGGGCGGGTTAATTTTCAGGACCTGCTCTATCAGCAGCTTCAAGGCGCTTCCCGGCCTACCGAAGACCTCGGAGGGGTAAACCCTAAAGAAGTGGGTCTCGGTATGTCTATTGCTTCTATTGATACGATCCATACCCAAGGGGCCTTTCAATCGACGCAGGTAGGGACCGATCTGGCGATTAAGGGTACCGGTTTTTTTGTATTGAAAGAGGGGGCTAATTCCTATTATACCCGGGCAGGGGCCTTTAACGTGGATCAAGAAGGAACCCTGGTGAATCCTGCCAATGGGATGAAGGTACAGGGCTGGATGGCTCAAGACGTACAAGGGGTGCAGACCTTGGATGTTTCCCGGGATGCAGAAGATCTGATAATCCCGGTAGGTTCCAAGGATCCGGCCCGGGCCACCACCATGGTTAACTTTGCCTGTAACCTAGATAAACGGATCCCTGAAATCCCCGAAGGGGCCACTGCCTTGGATATTCAGCGGGGAACCTGGAATACGACTATCAAGATCTACGATACCTTTGGAGAGGAGCATATCCTTCAGGTGGAGTTTACCCGGGTGCCCGGTACGGCCAATAGCTGGAACGCCGCGGTAGTGGTGGATCCAGATGCCGAGGTAGGTACCAATACCGCTATCGGGCTTGGGGAACAAGCGCCGGCAGCAGGGGAAGGGGCGGCCTTTACGGTGAATTTCTCTAATAACGGGACCCTCCTCAGTGCAGTAGACGGGGCAGGGAATGAATCGGGCGGGGCGGGAAACGTGATCATGAACGTGGCCTATGATGTACAGAACACGGATCCTGATGCGGAGGGGGCCCAGGTGCGTCAAGAATTTGCCCTGAACCTGGGTACTGTGGGGGGCTTTGTCAATTCTATTACCCAGTATGCAGAACAGAGTTCTTCCAAGGCGGTGATGCAGGACGGGTATTCCATGGGCTATCTGGACAATTTCAAGATCGATGCCAGCGGGATCATTACCGGGGTCTATTCCAATGGCTCAAACCGGACCATCGGCCAGATTGCCTTGGCCAGTTTCACCAATCAGGGAGGGCTGGAAAAAGCCGGGGAAAACCTCTATGTGGTTTCTACCAACTCCGGGGCGGCTAACATTGGACCTTCGGGAATCGCGGGCAAGGGTGGGATCGTCTCCGGTGTCTTGGAAATGTCCAACGTGGATATGGCCGAACAGTTTACCGACATGATCGTTACCCAACGGGGTTTTCAGGCCAATTCCCGGACCATCCAGACCGCGGATCAGCTCTTGCAAGAACTCTTGACCCTCAAGCGATAACGAGTGTACCTAGATGATCAAAGTAACCCGGCTTGACGGAACAGAGTACTACATCAACCCGCATCAGATCGAATCCATGGAACTTAGACCGGATACTACGATTTTAATGTTATCCGGGAAGTACTTAGTGGTGCGGGAGACCGCAGCGGTAGTGATAGAGCGTATCGTTGCATACCGCCGGCAGATTGGCGCTTTTAAAAACGAGGAGTAAGTACCTTATATGAATCTTTCGACCATAATTGGAATCGTGGGTTGTTTTAGTATGGTGATTATGGCCATTTTTACCTCTGGGGGTACCATCCTATCCTACCTCGATCTTCCTTCGTTCTTTATGACCGTCATAGGTTCGTATCTTGGGCTTTTTGTCTTTTGCTCTATTCCTGAAACCCTGGGGGTCTTCGGTACCATAGGACTTTGTATGAAGATCCCGAAGTTTAATGAAGAAGGGATCATCACCAAGCTGCTGGCTTTTTCTGATAAGGCCCGGCGAGAAGGACTCTTGGCCCTGGAAGAAGAATTGGAAGACCTGGACGATGAGTTTTTGAAAAAGGGGATGCGCCTCGTGGTAGACGGTACTGATGGGGCGATCATTCGGGAGTTGCTTGAGAACGAGTTGAGCCAAATCCAGGATCGGCATAGCAGTAAAATCGCGGTGATCAATATGTGGGGTACCTTGGCTCCGGGACTTGGGATGATAGGAACCGTAGTCGGCCTCATCGCCATGTTGAAAAATCTGGAAGATAAAAGCGCCTTAGGGCCTAACATGGCAGTGGCTCTGATGACTACCCTCTACGGTGCTTTGATTGCCAATGTACTCATGATTCCCCTTTCCGGGAAACTGAAAGTCCGGGACGCTATGGAAACCAAACTCAAGGAAATGGAAATTGAGGGGATTCTTTCGATTCAGGCCGGGGAAAACACCCGGGTTTTGGCTACAAAGCTCCTTTCTTATCTTACCCCCATAGCCCGGAAGAAAGTGGAACAAGAAGTACTGAGGGAGTAGGGCGGTTTGTTTTCAGGGGGCAGCGGGAATAAAGGAAAGGGTAAAGAAAGAAGGATAAGATATGGCACGGAAAAAGAAAGAAGATGAAGGGGTAAAAGGGGACTGGATTATAACCTATTCTGATATGGTTACCCTGTTACTCTGTTTTTTCGTCGCCCTTTTTGATGCGAGTGAAGTTGAACCGGGGAGAATGTCCGCGTTGCTTTCCGCCTTGTCCAATGTAGGGATGGGGAATGCAAGCGGAGGAATGACCTTATCCGAGGGCAAAAGTGTGGAATTGGGGAATACCATCAATACCTTACCTTCGATGGATCGAGGCCGGGTTTTAGGCCAGGCCCTGCGGCGGGCTATGAGCCTTTTCAGCCCGGAAGTGAAGTCCAATAAGGTTCGTATCACCCATGATGAACGGGGGCTGGTGATCAACTTGGCATCGGATGCTTTTTTCGCCCCTGCCAGTGCCAGAATCAACATAGAAGAAACCCGGGATATACTGATCCGGTTGGCAGGGCTTTTGAATGCTGAGGAACTACAGGGTAGGAAATTTAGGATTGAAGGGCATACCGATGCGGTACCGGTAGACCCGGATGGCCCCTGGGAATCGAACTGGGAGCTTTCCACGGCCCGATCTATCGCGGTATTGCATTATTTGACGGATCTCGGGGTGGAGGAAAAACGCTTTCAGGTGGCAGGATTTGCCGATACCATGCCGGTAAGTAAAAACGATACCCCTGAAGGCCGGGCTTATAATCGGCGGGTGGATATCATTATATTGGATGACGGGCACTTATAATCCTATGGGTATAACGTGTTATGTGAATAGTAAAGAGGCTTTTTCAAAACCAAGGGATTGTGGGAAAAAGGTTCTAGAGCTAGTTTCAAAACTCGGTGAGGGTGGAAATTGCGTTTCCGATGAAAGTGGCTCCCGAGAAAACGGCCTAAAGTCCGTTTTCCCTAGGTTGTTGTTTCAAAATTTGACATTTTGCAACAGCCTCTCTAGAGTAAAAATATAAAGTGGAGGTAACAGGGCATGTCTGATGTACAAGCAACTGAAAATCAGGAAGAAGGCGCTCCAGAGGGAGGGGGATCCTCTAAGAAAAAAGCTGCCGGTTTAATCGCTTTTTTGCCCCATTTGCTTAAATTTGTAGCGATTGGCTTGGGAGCGTTGATACTAATCGTAACCGTGGTAGTGATTACCTATAATATTCTCAACAAGGGAGGAAGATCTCAGACCGCAGTTCCAGAAAATTCCCCATATATTGGGAGCAGGCCCCAGTATTCCATGTTTAGCGCTATCGGCATGATCCGAACCCGTACCAAGGATCCGACCCCCTATGCAGTAGTGGTAGAAATGATTATTGGGTATGATTTAAATAATGCCCAGGCTGCAACAGAATTAACCGGACGTTTGTATGAATTGCGGGATTTTGTACGGAGCTATTTCAGCAGTAAATATGCGGAAGAACTGCAGCCTGAAAATGAGGCCCGGTTAAAACAGGAGATTATAGAACTCCTCAATACCCGGGTGCTTAACACTGCAAAAGTACGGACGATCCTGTTTAATCAACTGGATGCAATGGAGATGTAGGGTTGGCATGAACCTGATGGCCCGGGATTGGATTGAGTTTTGAACGTCTCGGGATGTGGGATGGTTGTGGTGTTAGCGGTACATAAAAAAGTCAAAGTTCACCAAATTTCTGAGGATAGATTAATAGTCCACTGTGGTACACGGGGGAAAGACTAACTCTGTAGGATGATGGACTGTATTAGGGTAATCGAATTGTGGTAACCTGTGTACCCATTCGATTGAATTTTCATAATAGATGGTTTAGAATACGGGTATGACTGAAGTTCTTTCTCAAAATGAAATAGATCAGTTACTGAGCGCTATTAATGCTGGAGATACCGAAACTGAAGATTTTAAGCCGGCAGCGGATATCCGTAAAATAAAGATCTATGATTTTAAGCGGCCTGATAAATTCTCTAAAGAACAGATCCGAACGGTTTCGATTATGCATGAGACCTTTGCCCGACTCACCACAACATCGCTTTCTGCAAATCTGCGCAGTATGGTCCATGTCCATGTGGCCTCGGTAGATCAGCTCACCTATGAAGAATTTATCCGGTCTATTCCAACTCCCACTACTTTGGCGATCATCAATATGGACCCCTTAAAGGGGAACGCTATTTTGGAAATTGATCCAGCTATAACCTTTTCCATGATTGACCGCCTCTTTGGTGGTACTGGGGAGGGTACCAAAGTCCAGCATGAGCTTACAGATATTGAAGCATCGGTCATGGAAGGGATTATCGTCCGTATCCTGGGAAATATGCGGGAGGCCTGGACCACGGTAATAGACCTGCGGCCTAGGCTCGGTCAGATCGACACTAACCCTCAGTTTGCCCAGATCGTACCTCCTACAGAAATGGTGGTCCTGGTTACCCTGGAGACCAAGGTGGGAGAAGTAGAGGGTATGATGAATTTCTGTATACCTTACCTGACCATTGAACCGATAATCAGTAAACTGTCAGCTCAGTTCTGGTATTCCTCAGTACGCCGAGGGACCACCACGGAAAATCTGAATATACTTAAGGAAAAGTTGGCAAGTGTCGATGTTAATGTAGTAGCTGAGATAGGGACGATTCAGATATCGGTGCGGGATGTATTGGGTCTGCGGGCAGGCGATGTGATCTGCTTATATAATACGAAGGTGGGAGATCCTTATTCCCTTAATATCGGTAACAAAAAGAAATTTCTCTGCCGGCCGGGGATTATTGGAAAAAAAATGGCGGTCCAGGTTATTAAAAAAATTGCAGAAATAAAGCAAGAAGATTTTATAGAGATTGCAGCTGATGGGGAGGAAACGCTATGAGTGACGGTACACTTTCGCAAGCTGAACTTGATGCATTATTGGCGGGAACAGGAGAGAGTTCCGTAGCACTTGCAGGAGGTAACGACCATGAACGGCAAGTTTTGCAAGATTTTCTCGTTTCCTCGGTGGATAGCCTGAGCGCTAATTTTTCACAATTAACCGCTACCCAAGTTTCGCTCAAAGGGCCGGAGGTATCTTTCACCAATCAGGATGCTTTGCTTGAACAGCTTCCCGATATGGTTACCATGGTTAAAGCGGATTTTAATGCTGGTTTTCCTGGTGAACACCTGTTTATTATGGGAGAGGCCACGGCCAAGGCGATTGCGGCGCATATGACCCAGGAAGAGGATATTCCGATGGACGCCATGGCCCTCTCGGTCATTGGTGAGCTGGTGTCCAACCTGGTCGGAACTCAAATTACGGCCCTGACCAAACAGACCGGTAATAAGTCCATTGCCTCGGTTTCTCCTGAGGCAAGCAATGTACCTAAAGCGGTAGTTGCGTTACCGGGGGGCGATTTTTCCTCTGCTCTCTATCAGCTTGATCTAGGGGACGGAAATGCGCAACAGTTCTGGGAAATATATGGTTCTAGGGTATCAGAAAGTATTGCTCATTCCTTGGATAAGAATAACGCTCCGGCTGCAGGATCTTCGCCGCTTCCAGGGAACAGTGCTATGTCTGCTAGGGGGGGGGGTATGTCAGGTATAGGTAATAGCGGGATGATAGGGCAACCGGCGCAGGTACAATCAGTACAGTTCCCTGGCCTTACACCTCATCCAACGGCTCAAGAGCAGGGAAATATCGGTCTTATCCTGGATGTTTTTATGGAAATGACCGTGGAATTGGGTCGTACCAAGAAACTGATCAAAGAAATCTTGGGAATGGGTGAAGGTACTATCATTGAATTGGATAAACTTGCCGGTGAACCGGTGGATATTTTAGTGAATCATAAACTTATCGCTAAAGGTGAAGTAGTAGTTATTGATGAAAATTTTGGTGTACGGGTTACAGAAATTGTTCCTCCCATGGAACGTATGCAGGATTGATCTGGTTTGAAACCTGGAGGCTTCGTTTCATCAAGCAGCGGCAGCCCGGCTTTAGAGATCTGGGTGCAGGAAACGCATTTTTCCATCTAGAGTAGCTTGTTTGAAACAGGGTACCTGTTTATTATAGGAATAATATGAGTACTGTATTCACCTCGCAAACAGGTATGTATAGGCTGGAGCATAGTTTTTTGTAGTTCAGTTTGTATTTGGGAGGGGAAAACTGGGATCCTTTCGTATAATCATGGTTATTATGGTACTTATCGGTAGTCTCTGGACAGGTAGTACCGAATTATCCGCGCAAGCTTCGGATACCCCTTCGGGAATGGCGGAATTTACCGATCCTCAAGGGAGTTTGGTTCGTTCGGGAGAACAGGCAATCCCCCTAGGAGCAGGCCCTGCAGCGGATATCCCCTCTGGTCAAGGGGGGGGATATTTTTTTATGATCCTCCGTATGATCCTGGTTCTTGCTTTGGCAGCGGGGGCGATTTATGGGGTTGTGTTTTTTCTAAAACGGATTTCCCGTCCTCCTGACCAGAAAGATCCTTATCTCAAGGTATTAGCAGGGGTCCATCTCGGTTCCAATCGATTTGTTCATGTGGTATCTCTGGGTTCTCAAGCCTGGCTTGTGGGAGCTAGTGAAGGGGGGGTCTCCCTCATAGCCGAGATAACCGATAGGGAAACCATAGACGCCATGCTTTTGGACGCGTCACGGAAGCACGCCGAGCCAGGAGAAGGTAAACTGCTTGATTTTTCACAACTGCTTCGCCGTTGGGGAGAAGCAGGGCCGGATCCTCAAACTCAACTCAAAGCAGAAAATGTCCGTAAACGGCGAGAACGGTTGAGGGGACTCTAGGTGTATCGGGGTAAGGTCGTGCGGATAGGGTGTTTGGGGCTCTTGTGTATCCTGGGGATGGTTAGGGCACCCATGGTGCATGCCCAAACTTTCCCGGATATGGGGACTTCTGGAACCGTAAGCATCCCGGTTCCTCCTGCAAATCCGGTGATTCCCTTCATTGATCTCTCGATCCGGAACCCTGAAACGGGGCAGGAAGTTGCCTTTTCTCTCCAGCTTCTTCTGCTTATTACGGTTCTTTCCCTGGCTCCCAGCATCATCATCCTGATGACCAGCTTCTTGCGGATTTCTATAGTGTTAGATTTTATCAAGCGGGCCTTATCACTCCAACAGGTTCCTCCGAATCAGGTAATCTTAGGGATATCCCTGTTTCTCACTATTTTCATCATGTGGCCCACCTTTGAAACCATCTACGAGGACTCTGTACAGCCCCTGGCAGGGGGCGCCATTTCAGTGGAAGAAGCCTATCGAGCCGCTGAAGGGCCGCTGCGGCTCTTTATGTACAATCAGATGCGGAATCATCCGGATAATATCAGACTGTTCATGGCGATGCGGGGGCTGGAACGGCCTGAAACCTTGGCGGATGTGCCTACCTATGTGTTGATTCCGGCTTTTATCTTGAATGAATTAACGGTGGCCTTCAAAATAGGGATCCTCCTCTTTATCCCCTTTATTGTGATCGATATGGTGGTGGCCAGCGCCCTCATGTCCATGGGGATGATCATGCTGCCGCCAGTGATGATTTCCATGCCCTTCAAGCTCATCCTGTTCATTCTCGTCGATGGGTGGGGCCTCTTGACGGATCAACTGGTCCGTTCTTTTATATAGGAGGAAGGGATGAGTATCGGCGAAATAACGACTCTCTTGCGAGGGGGTATCCTGGAAGTTATCTTGCTGGCAGCGCCTTTGCTTATTTCCGCGCTGGTGGTGGGCCTGGTAGTGGCCATACTCCAGGCTACTACTTCGATCCAGGAACAGACCCTTACCTTTGTCCCTAAAATTATCGCTATTCTTCTGGTACTGGCATTCTTGGGGGGATGGATGTTTTCCTCTTTGAAGGATTATACGATCCAGTTATTTCGGATGATTCCAGATATAGCGCGGTAATGAAGAAGCGTGGAATGTAGACAAGCGTGAAAAAGAACCGTAAAAAATGGAAAACCTATGATTGAAGAGCTGCTCATGCAGGGGCCGGTTTTTATACTGATCGCGGTCAGGGCCCTGGCTATGATTGAAACGGCCCCGCTCCTGTCCTCTTCTGCGATTCCCCAAGTGGCAAAGCTCGCCTTAGCCGGTTTCGCTGCCTATGCGGCCTTACCCGCAGCTGAAGATACCTTAGGGGCGGTGGTGATAAGCGGGGATATAGACCCCTATAGCCTGAGCTTTTTGCTTCTGGTGATAGGAGAAGGAATTATCGGCCTCATCATGGGTTTTTTTCTCACCCTTATATTTTCAGCCTTTGCCACGGCGGGGCAATTCTTCTCCCTCCAGATGGGCTTTGGGGCTTCAGAAACCTTCGATCCGCTCGCCCAAGTAGAAAATCCGCTCATGGGTCAATACCTCAATTTGGTGGCCATGTTGGTTTTCCTTTCTATGGAGGGCTTTAGGGCGCTCTTTCTAGAGGGATTTTGGCATTCTCTGCAATCCATCAGTATCATTCACCTCATAGAAGGCAGGGAAGCGGTGATGCGTATGCTCCTTTCAGGACTCTCCCAGTTGTTTCTAGATGCCATCATCATTTCTATGCCTATTCTGGGGACCCTTTTTTTAACCTCCCTTTCGACCGGGCTTATTTCCAAGGCTGCCCCACAGATCAATATTCTCTCGGAAGGGTTTCCTATATCCATCACCGTAGCCTTTGTACTCATCTTTGCCACCTTGCCGTTCATGGTGGAAGCCTTTAGCCGGGTGGTGGATGCAGGCTTCCAGAATTTGGAAACCCTCTATAGCCGGATCGGGCTTCAAATCAGTACCTCTGGGGAGGCCCCATGAATAAGCCGCCAATTCCAGCCTTGAACTTCCACCGGTTTGATGATACCCAATCCGCCTTAAGAACCGCCGCAGCCATGGATCTCCAATGGTTTGCCGCGGAAGATGAAGGCCGGACCGAGGAGCCTTCGGAATATAAGATCCGTAGAACCCGGGAAGAAGAAGGCCGGGTTGCCAAAAGCCAGGAACTCATCAGCGCCCTGGTGCTCCTTTTACCTGCCCTGGGGATCCTCTTTTTAGCGCCTTTCATGTTGCGGACCTGTGTAGAAATGGTTCGGTTTTTTCTGCTCCGGGTGACCGCCCTGGACCCTGCCCAGGATAGGAGCATCTTAGGCTTGGTGTTTTCCTATTATATTCGGCTGAGTCTCCCTATCCTGGCCATAGCCTTGGGGGCGGCGCTCTTCTCAAACCTGGTACAGACCGGTTTACTCTTTACCACCAAACCCTTGATGCCCAATTTCTCCAAGATCCTCCCCCATTTTGGGCGTTATTTCCAGAAAACCCTTTTTTCTGTAGAAGGGCTATTTAATTTTTTTAAGTCCACGATTAAAATGGTAATTATCGGAGGGGTGGCTTTTTTCCTTATCCGTTCCCGGATAGCAGAGTTGGCAAACCTGCAAACCGCGAGTTTGTGGTTGGGGATACAGACAGTGGCTTCTTTGGCCATACGAATGCTCATCATCTCAGCTTTGCTCTTGTTACTGCTTTCTATTCCGGATTATATGTTCCAGCGTTGGCAGTATCGGGAATCCCTCAAGATGACTAAACAGGAAGTCAAGGAAGAGCACAAGATGTATGAGGGAGACCCTTTAATCAAGTCCCGGCTCCGCAGCCGTATGCGGGAGATTTTGAGTCAGAATATGGCTATCAATGTGCCTAAGGCGGATGTGGTTATCACCAATCCCACCCATGTGGCAGTTGCTTTGGAGTATAACCGGACTAATATGGCCGCCCCTCAAGTTACCGCTAAGGGCGAAGATGAAATGGCCTTCAGGATCCGCCGTATTGCCCAGGATCATGGGGTGCCTTTGGTGGAGAACAAGCCCCTGGCCCGAGCCCTCTATGCAGAGACTAAAGTTGGGGATATGGTACCAGAAGCCTACTGGGAAATTGTGGCAGTGGTATTGAGTAAAGTGATGAAAATTAACGAAGAACGCCGGCGATCCCAGCGCGTATGAGCCGGGTCTCAGCTCTTTCTGCGGGAAGGGTCATGACGATTGATTGAGAAGGAGTGCGAGATACAGTATGGCCAATGGGCTACAAGCGAATAATACATCCAAGCCAGGTAATTTCATAGGGGAATCCCGGGATCTATTCATTGCCATTGGTGTAGTGGTAGTGGTGATCATGCTCATGGTACCCCTACCCACGATCTTACTGGATACCCTCATGGCCATGAATCTGGTGTTCTCCTTGATCATCCTCCTCATCGTGCTTTACACCAAAAAAGCCACGGATTTCAATGTTTTTCCTACGGTTCTTTTGATCGTTACGGTCTTCGGCCTGGCCCTGAATATTTCTTCCACCCGGCTCATCCTCACCCAGGGCGCGCGCTTTGACGGCAGGATGATTCGGGCTTTCTCTACCTTTGTGGTCGGTTCAGGTGGAACCGATGGCTTAGTAGTGGGGTTCATTATCTTCATCGCCATCATTGCGGTTCAGGTGGTGGTCATCACCAAGGGTTCCACCCGGATCTGTGAAGTGGCGGCTCGTTTCGCTCTGGACGCCCTGCCGGGTAAGCAAATGGCCATTGACGGCCTCTATAGTTCTGGAGCAATTACCGAAGAGGAGTCCCGGATTCGGAAACAGGAACTGCAGAAGGAAGTGGATTTTTACGGCGCTATGGATGGTTCCAGTAAATTTGTATCCGGTAATGTGAAGGTGGGGATCTTCATAACCGCCATCAATATCCTGGGGGGGATCATCATCGGTGCGGCCCTCCATGGAGAACCCATTAGCGCTGCCATAGGCACCTACATTGCCTTTTCCGTGGGAGATGGTCTGCTTTCTCAGTTTCCTGCGCTCCTCGTATCCACTGCCACGGGTATCGCGGTTACCCGTTCCGCTTCAAACGGTACCTTCGGGGAGGATGTTTCCAGTCAGTTTTCCCGGGATGCCCGGATTTATTGGATCGGTGCCTTGGTGCTCCTTGGGTTTGCCTTGCTTCCGGGCTTTCCCTGGTATGTGCTCGTTCCCTTGGCCTTTGCGTTAGGGTTCTTCGCCTTTAATTTAGGGCAAACCCAGCAACGAAAGGCGCATTTTAATGCCATGATGAGCAAGACTGCGGATTCGCAGAAACCCCAAGGAGGCACTACCGGAGAACTCTCTCCGGTAGTACCCCTGGACACCTTATCCCTTGAATTGGGCTACGGCCTCATCCCGTTAGTTGATAAGGATCAGGGGGCTGAGCTGTTAGAGCGGGTCCAGGGTATCCGTAAACAAGCAGGTTTAGAGTTGGGATTAGTTATACCCAAGATCCGGATCATTGATAATATGTTACTTGAACCTTCGGAATATTGTTTTAAAATTCGAGGTGTTGATACAGGCCGGGGTAAGATCCGGATGGGATACTATCTTTGTATGAATCCCGGAAACATTCGGGAAGAGATACCCGGTGAAAAAACCCGAGAGCCGGTTTTTGGTCTTCCCGCATTGTGGATAAGCGAGGATAAGCGGGACGCCGCTGAACGGGCTGGGTACACCGTGGTAGATCCTCCCTCCATGATCGCTACCCATTTGACGGAGATCATCCGGCGCCATGCTGCAGAAATACTGGGTCGTCAGGAAACTCAGGCCATTCTTGATACCCTGCGGAAGGAATACCCCGCGTTGGTAGAGGAGGCTCAGAGCCAGAAGGCATTGAACGTCGGTGAAATTCAAAAGGTACTCCAAGGACTGCTCAAAGAGCAGGTCTCCATCCGTAACATGGTGACCATTTTGGAAGCCTTAGCGGATTTTGCCCCGGTAACTCGGGATACCAAGTTTCTTACGGAAAAGGCCCGGCAGGCTCTGGGTAGGCAGATCTGCCATCGCTATGCGGATGATCGCCTAGTACTCCATGTGCTCACCCTGGATCCTGCTTTGGAACAGAAGATCATCGACAGTCGAGTGGAAACCAGTTCCGGGATCGTGTCCGCTCTGGACCCGGCAGTTCAAAACGCCTGGATCAAGGCCCTTACCCGGTCAGTCGCGGCGGTTCAAGAACATGGGTGGTACCCGATTATCGTCTGTTCAGAATCTGCCCGATACTTGGTTAAGTCTTCCTCTGACCGGGATCTCCCGGACTTGGTGGTTCTCTCAGTGCCGGAGATCGTAGCGGATGTTACCTTAGAATCGGTAGGGGTCATAAGGTTGGACCATTAAGGAGTACGTATAACAAATGGAATATTTTACCGAACAAGCCTTAACCTATACTGAATGCCTCAATAAGATCCGTATGAAGTACGGGGAGCGCTTTTCAATATTGAACCATAAGAGCATTCGGTTAGGGGGATTTTTCGGGTTATTCGCCAAAGATGGGGTAGAGATCAGCGGGTTTACCTCAAACAGCGTGGTAAAAAATATCAATCTTGGAAGTACGGAGCCGGTTATTTCCCGTCCTCCCCCAGGGACGGATCCTGCAGCAGCGGTTCGGAAATCGCCCATGGATTTTGAAGAGGAAAAACGCAAAGTCCTGGATGCGGCGAATACGGCGAATAAAGGAGAGGGCGGCTGGCAGATAGTCTTGAAAGAAGTACAGACCCTCAAGGAACGGATCGATGCAGGCACGACTGCTCAAGTCCCGGAAGAACACCCTACCCTGAGCCGTATTGGGGAGGTGCTGGGGCACAATGATTTTTCCCTTCGTTTTAGCCAAATGATCCTGGAACGGATCAAAAAGGAATTTTCTTTGGATGCGCTCAATGATTATAAAGCGGTGCAGGACAAGGTTATCCAATGGATTGGTGAAAATATCACTATCTATAAAGAAGAAAAGTTTCAGCGACTACCCCGTATCATGGTCCTGGTGGGACCTACCGGTGTGGGTAAGACTACAACCATTGCAAAGTTGGCTGCTATTTTTGGGATTGGGAATGCGGACCGGCGCCCTCTCTCGGTGCGGATGATCACCATTGATGCCTTTAGGATCGGCGCTAAAGAACAGATTGAAAAGTACGGTAATATCATGGCGCTTCCTGTTTCCTATGTGGAAGATTATGATGATCTCAAGAAAACCATCGCCCAATACTCGGAAGGGGTGGATCTCATCCTGGTAGATACCATCGGGAAGAGTCCCCGGGATTCCGCCCAGTTGGGGAAGATGAAGCAGCTACTGGATGCCTGCGGGACCCAGGCGGAACTGTATCTTGCGGTGGCAGCGACCACAAAATCCAGCGATCTCAAGGAAATCATCCGGCAGTTCGAACCGTTCAATTACCGGTCGTTGATCATCACGAAACTGGACGAAACCATACGGATGGGTAACGTGATCAGTGTGCTTTCAGACATGGGAAAATCCGTTTCCTATATTACCGACGGACAGAAAGTACCCAGCAATATACAGAAGGCCACGGTGGTTCGTTTTCTTATCAATCTTGAGGGTTTCCAGGTCAATAGGGCAAAAATTGAGCGGCTTTTCCCAGTTGATGAATCCGAACAAATTCAATGGAGATAGTTATGGAAGATCAGGCTGAAAAACTACGGGAAATCATGCGTAAAAAAAATGACTTTCAGGAGAAACCCAAACCGGTAAAGTTCCAGGAAGTCAAAAGAACCCGGATTATTACCGTTACCAGCGGCAAGGGAGGGGTGGGAAAAACCAGTATATCCGTCAATATGGCTTTAGCCTATGCCCGGTTAGGGAAGAAAGTGGTGGTCATGGATGCGGATTTGGGTCTTGCCAATGTCAATGTCATGCTCAATACGATCCCAAAGTTTAATCTATACCATGTGATGCGTAAACAAAAAACCATGAAGGAAATTCTTTGGGAAACCGACTATGGTATTTCTATTGTTGCCGGGGCTTCAGGGCTTTCCAAGATCGCCAACCTTACCGAAGATGAGCGGCAGTATTTCATCAATGAATTGAATTCGCTTTCTGAGGCGGATATTATTATTATTGATACCAGTGCAGGGGTTTCCAGTAATGTGCTTGATTTTATCGCTGCTGCCGACGATGCGGTGATCATCGCGACTCCAGAGCCCACCGCCATTACCGATGCCTATGGGATTACCAAGATAATCGCCACCGAATATGAAAGCCTTACTATGGGGCTTAAGTTGGTGGTGAACCGGGTAAGAAGTGTAGCCGAGGCAAAGAAGGTGGCCGACCGGATGACCCAGATTGCCGGTCAATTTTTAAACATTCGGATTGATTATTTAGGGTTTATCTACGATGATGCCATGGTTTCCCATGCAGTGTTACGGCAGAAGCCCTTCATGGCGCTCGACGCTAAGTGTAAGGCCTCTCTCTGTGTTCAGCATATCGCAGAACGCATGGAAAAGCATGAGCCTCGAAGTGAGAACGACGGTTTTGCCGCTATGATTCGACGACTTTTTGGGCGAGCCTAGCAGGATAGGGGATCTGCGGTCCCAGAAATTACCATAAATAAGGTGGATTACCAAGGTGCTTGGGGGAAAAAAGATAAAAGTAAATGGTATTGCCGGGGGGATCGGCTTAGTACTGTCCTTCATCGTTGGGATCATCAGCGGCGGTAGTTTGCTTATTGTTCTTGTGCGGGCGTTTATTTTTGGAGTACTTTTTTTTGTCTTCATGGCGGTTTCCCAGTGGCTTATTAGTACCTTTCTACCGGAACTGCTTAATCCCGATGCATCATCGGTAGCCAATGAGTCCCCCGGTTCCCGGGTAGATATTTCTGTGGAAGATGAAACAGATACGGACAAAACTGATTTATTCGAAACTCCGGTATCCTTTGAGCGGAAAGACGTGGCCGGTAAGGGTGATGCTTTCACCGATGATGGGGGAGCTCTGGATCAGGAGTACAAAAAAGACTATACTCAACAAAAAGGGGTAGAGGTAGATCCTACCGGTTTTGTGCCTTCAGCACCCTGGTCTAAGGATCTTGCTCAAGAGATGGTCGGAACGGATCCTCTTTTCTTGACCAATGACGCTATGCCGGGAAACATCCCTGAAGTAGCGTCAGGCAAAGCGCAGAATAATAGTAGCTTGCAAAGCACGAGAGAAAATCTGGACCCGAAAAAAATGGCATCCGCTATACAGACCATACTAAAACAAGAATAAGGGGATAGGCTATGGGGAATGTCCCCCTGGAACAAAGAAGAGAAGATGAGCTTTGGGTGGAATACCACCAAAATCGGGATTTGAAGATTCGGGAACATTTTATTAAACAATATGCTCCCTTGGTGAAGTATGTGGCCGGTAAAGTTGCGATTGGTATGCCCCATAATGTGGAATTTGATGATCTGGTAGGCTACGGGGCATTTGGTCTTTTGGATGCTATCGATAAATTTGATCCTGACAAGGGGGTTAAATTTAAAACCTATGCGGTAACCCGTATCCGGGGCGCTATCTTTGATGAACTCCGTTCTATTGATTGGGTTCCCCGATCGGTCCGGCAGAAAACCCGGGAAGTGGAGGATGCCATAGGATCCTTGGAAGCGCAGCTTGGCCGAACCGCTACGGATCAAGAGATTGCCGGGTCCTTGGGTATGGAGGAAGGGGAATATCTTAAAACCATGATGAAAATATCTGGTACTTCGATCCTTTCCCTTAACGATGTATGGTTCTCAGGGGATGAAAACGATAAAGTTTCTATTGGAGATAGTATTGAGGCGCCTATCAGTCTCAATCCTGATGTAATTGTCGAGAAAGATGAGATCCGCCGGGTTATTGTAGAGCATATCAATGAATTACCGGACAAGGAAAAGAAAATTTTAGTTTTGTATTACTATGAGGATCTGACTTTAAAAGAGATAGGCCAGGTATTGGAAGTAACCGAATCCCGGGTATCTCAATTGCATACCAAAGCGATCTTGAGGCTTCGGTCAAAATTGACGAATCTTCGTAAAGGTATTATATAGAGGTTTTAAATGTCACCTTTTGAAAGCGTACCCTTAGATGTAAATGAAAAAGCGGAGGTAAGGCCCCTTTTTGGGAGCCAGTTTCATCGGAAACGAAGTTTCCCCGCTAACCGAGTTTTGAAATTGGCTCTAGCGGCTTTTCAAGATGTCAAATTTTTAAAAAGTAACTGGAGAAGTAAAGGGAAAACCTGTCCTTTGGCTGGTTTTCCAAAACTAAGCTTGGTTTTGAAAGAGGCTCTATAATCAAGAAGTAACGGGAGGGGGAGGAGAAAGAATGGTTGATTTTGTTCAGCTTCAATCTATCATGAAGCAGCGTTTGACCCAGGATAGGGCCATACGTACGGTTGATACCGAAGGTCCTACCCTGGAAGTGGCGATTGCAGAAGCGGCTACTTTGCTCAACCTTCCGGTTAAACGGATTGATTATGAAATTACCGAAAAAGGGTTTTCCGGTTTTTTAGGCGTCGGGAAGAAAGAATGGAAAATCCGGGCTTACCCACGGTCGGTCACTAAGCAAGATGTGGTGGTGGCATCAGTTTTAGCAGATGCCGATACGGAAACTGCCGCTCCGGTAATAGTGAATAAAGACGGGGATGTTTTTGTGCATCTGGATGACAATGGGGCAAATCTCAAGGTGGTAGCTCCGGTGATGGAAGGAAAACGGGTAACTAAGGGAGAAGCTCTGAGAGTTCTCAGGTCCAGGGGAGTTATAGATATTGACGAAGACTTGGTTACTACCGTGGTCAATGAGGCGCAAGGTGTATACGTGCGAGCCGGTAGTTTCAATCGTAAGTACACCAACGATAGTATGGTTTCGGTGAATATCAGCGATCAAGATATGAAGGCCTATATTACGTTGATGCCTCCAGGTCCAGGAGGGATTGATCTGTCTTTTGAGACGGTTATCAGTGTTTTGAAGGATAATCGGGTGGTATATGGTATTAAAGAGGATTTTTTACACGATTTTTTGGACCGTCCAAGTTATCGAGTACCCGTGGTAGTGGCTGAAGGTAGTCCAGCAGAGAACGGCAAAGATGCATACATAGAGTACTTTTTTAAGACTACTCAGAAGCGGAGGCCGATCCATGAAGGAGTTGATGGAAGGGTCGATTTCAGAGATATTAATACGATCCAGAATGTGGTCAAAGACCAGCCCTTAGCAAGAAAAGTTCCTCCTGGAGAGGGAACGGTGGGTAGGACCGTGGTAGGGGGATACCTCCCCGCTAAACCGGGCAATGATATTGAGATTCCCCTGGGGAATAATGTCCATCTCGGTGAAGATCGGGCCACTATTATTTCAGATATCAATGGTCAAGTCATGGTGGCCTCTGGGACGATCAATGTGGAACCGGTATACACGGTTCCGGGTAATGTGAATCTTAAAACCGGGAATATTATTTTCTTAGGTACCGTCATTGTAACCGGTAATGTGGAGGATGGCTTTTCTATTAAAGCCCAGGGAAATATCGAAGTTAAAGGGTCTGTTGAAATGGCGAATCTGGAAGCGGAAGGGGATATTATCGTCCAAAAGGGTATCACCGGTCGCAATACCGGTACTGTAAAGGCAGGGAAATCCATCTATGCACGATTTATTGAGAATGCGGTGATTGAAGCAGGGAATATGGTGATTGTGTCTGACGGTATTATCAATTCCCGGGTGGATGCGCTTAAACGGATAGTCTGTAAGGGTAAACGGGCCACCATTGTCGGGGGCCATCTGCGGGCTACTGAAGAGATTAACGCCAAGGTCATCGGCAGCGCTGCCAGCGGTACGGAAACCATCTGTGAAGTCGGTATTGACCCCAAACACAAGAAAGAGCTGGATACCCTTATGGCGAATAAGGCAATTCGGGAAAAAGAAATCGAACAACTGAAACTGGACTTCCAGACCCTTAACAATATTTTGCAACAGCGCAAATCCCTTCCTGAAGATAAAGAGAGCCACATGCAGGAACTCATGGAACGGCACAGGACCCTATTGGCTGAAATAAAGGAAATAAATGAAAATATCAATAATATACAAGAATTGATTAATGGAGTGAAGATCCGGGGACGGGTCTCTGCATCAGAGAAGATACTTCCAGGGGTTAAAATCATAATCCGGGATGCGGTGGAGAATGTAAAGAATGAATATCGGGCGACTACCTTTATTCTTGAAAATGATCTGATACGGGTAACTAAATATGAAGAACCCGATGAAGAGGCAAAACGAGGTCCTGATGGCTATACAACCAATTGATATTCAGACCTTGTTCACGCAACTGGATAAAGTGGGTAAAATTCAGGCATCCCAAAAAGAGGGTTTTGCTATTCAACAAGCCTTGCAGGGTATTCAAGTCCAAAAAAAAGTGGAAGCCCAAATCCAAGCGGTAAATGAAACCCAGAATATCGGAGAAGGGGCTGAAGGCGTGCAGGATCGTAATCCCCGTAAACAACCGGAAGAGGACGGGACAGGCCAGGAGGAAGCCGGAGGAAATACGGAAAAGGACAGCAGTACCGATCCGGTTTCCATCATACGGGATCCGACGTTAGGAAAAAACATCGATATAAATGGGTAGGCCTCCTTTGTTCTGGAGGCCAAGGTGGTTGTATGAATGTATCTATGGTTCTTTCGGTATCAACGCTTATTGCATGTGTCTTTTTTTTTATATATTGTAGAGCTTATCTGAGGCGCCGCACCGGATCCGAACGAATTTTGGCCGAATTCCGGGAAGAGGTGTATAAACTGATTGCCGAAATTGATGCGGCCACTGATAAGGATGCGCTTTTGGTGGAAGAACGGATAAAAACCCTCCGGGCTATTTTAGAGGAGGTAGATAAGCGTATTAGCGTCCACCTCCGGGAAGTGGACCGGCGGCAATTCCAGGAAGAAGCCTATGCTGAATTAGGCAGAAAGCGCAGCATGACCAGCCCTTTTTCTGCGGTTATCCAGCCTTTTCCCAAGGCCTATGATCTTTTTTCCGGCTCTTCTGCTAAAACCAGCACTGAAGCGGATTCCCAAGAACCAGAGGCTGCAGAAAAAGAGATCCCTGCTGCTGCCAGCGCTGCGGTGGGCTTCACCGCTCCTACTGATACGCCCCCCTTGAAACGGGAACCTGTAGGGCCTCGTATTGTGCGGGCGCAACGGGAAATAACGCCGAAACCCCTTCCTTTCCCAGAACAGGTTGCGGAATTATCCAAGGCTGGTCTTTCAGCCAGTCTGATTGCCGCACGACTAGGGGTTAGCCTATCCGAAGTAGAACTGGCCATTGCCATTTCTGAACGATCATAGGGGTCCTATGGTGGTACCGATAAAGGATTCCCCATGAAGGATTTTTTTTAAGTTCTCCAGGTTACGCCCTGCGGCGCAGATCACCGGAAGGTTGATTTGTGCTGCATGTCGGCTTGCGATAGGGTCAAAGGGAACGTGCTTCCCCGGAGCCCATTCATCGCCCACGAGGACCCGAAATTCCGCCCAGCTTATGGTGTCTATGGGTTTTGCCTCGGTATTGGTGTGGGGGTCATCGGTATAGACCTGTTCAATATTGGATAAATTGATCACTTTATCGGCCTTAAACCGTTCTGCCAGGAGGACCGCATCATAATCAGAAGAAAATCCCGGTTTCCATCCTGCTGCTACCAGTACCCGGCCTTCAAATACCGCCTGGGTTGGATCCGTTACCACTGCTTGGGTACACCAGGAACCTAGTATTCCCCGAATAAGTTCTGCATTGAGCCGGGTCGCCATGATACCAATCCAATCGGCCTGTTCGTGGGAAACCGCATTCCCGGATATAGTCCGGTAAGCCTGCTGCCATACCCGGGCAGGTCCGCCACCACCGACTACTAAAATAAACCGGCGCTGGGACTCCTCTTCTAGAAGCATCCTGATGAGGGAGATCAGGTCCTTCAAAAAAGGTTCATCCACCGTATTGGGGGCTACAATAGAACCGCCCAAAGAAATAACCGTAATCATAATACACTCCTTACTCGAAACTGAAATCCTATACCAAAAGGACGCGAATGGACTGAGGGAACCAGTCCCGCAACCTTTTTGGAGGAACTGCTTTAATTAGACTTGTTCGATGAAATACTGAAGGTCCGCGAATAAACGTTCATTTTCACGAATTATTCGGATACATGAACATTAATTCGTGTAATTTCGGACTCAAGTCCCGAACTGCCGGACTCAAGTCCGGACTTTTTTTCGTTGTTGAACTCAGGTTTATTAAACTTGTATGACAACTGAAATTTTCGAACAAGCCTATTGTACGTACATACCGGTAATGGTAATGTCACTCCAGAGGGAAGAATAAGACGCTATGCCTCCTATCGCTTCTTCCCAGAGATTTTGTAGGGCATAATCCCGGTTACGCACCGTGATCCTGCCCCGAGGGTCCATCTGAGAAAGCACCTCCTGCCCTCGGGAAAAGGTGATCCGCTGGTTATCTAGATTACCGAAATAATAAACCTCTGGTTCTTGATGAAGATTGAAGTCATCAGGAGCAACCCCTGCCCCCAGGCAGGGATCCAAGGGTATCCAGCCGAATCCTTCAATCCAGAATTCCGCCCAGTAATGGGGACTCGACATACGAGCGCGGTTTATAAGTACCCCTGCAACAGGAATGGCTGGTATGGCCGCTGCTCTTGCCAAGGCGCAGAAGAGGAGGGCTCCAGAATAGGCATCCGCCTGTTTTTGCGCCAACGCATCCAGTGCGCTAGTATGCAGTGGTGTCCCCTGGATCCCTCCTTCACGTATAAGCCATTCGTATAATCTCCGGGCTTTTTCGTAGGGATTCCGCTCTCTACCGATGATGGCATTCGCTACGGCGACTACTTCAGGATTATCCGAAGGTATCAGCGCGGAAGGAAGGGTATAGACCGTGGGAATCGGAGAATCTCCGGTTTGCCGAATAGACTGACTCTTCAGAGTCGTCTCCAGGGTGTACACATCCACCAGGTATGACAGGCTCATACGGACGCTGGTATGAGCGACTAAATCGGTTAATTGAAACAGGGTAGTTCCCTGGTAATGTTCTGCGAAAGGTTCTCTATTCCGGGATAAGAGGGTAACCTTCCGCTGGGAAGCGGAACTAACCGGATGGGGAATCCAGAGGTACAGGGTATTCGGAGCCTCTGCCTCTTGTACCTGGATATCCACGGTATAGGCAATAGTGTAGCTGCGTTTTTCTTTGAAGGTTTTAGTTCCCGGCTTGCCGGTAATCGTAAAAAAGGCCGGCTTTGAATTTCCCCAAGGGGTCTGAACCAGGATATTCCCGCTTACCGCTCCATCGGGAATCCGCAGTCGAATTTCTCGTTCACTCCAGAGCTCATATCCGAATTCCAGTTCAAAGACCTCTACTACTTCCGGCTCTTGAGTTACCTCAGGCGCGGTAGGGGATGGTTCAGCATTCCACGTAAAAAACACCCCGCTTCTTTCCCGGGAAGCACCGAAACCACTTCCCTGTATGCTTATGAGGGCACCAATGGAACCGGATTCCGGCTTTATCGAGCTGATTTGAGGAGCCAGGCCGAGAACCTGGTTCTGTACCAGGTCCGGCATGGCTGCCCGATTTGAAAAGAGCAGGGGATTACTTTTCTTACCATCCCGATGCACATATACCAGTCCGAATCCTCCTAATGCCGGTATTCTCACGGTAATACGATCATCCTGCCAAGTAAGGTATGAGGAACCAGTCGGGGGTATGCCTGCGATGGTGATGTATGATTCATGCTGTTCAGCGCCAAAGCCGCTCCCCTCAATGGTAAGGATATCCCCACTCATGCCGATCTGAGGATCAATCGAAAGAATAAACGGAACATCTTTTTTACAGGCATACAAACACAAGCAGCACCAGGGCAAAAAGAGACCATACCATATCCGCTTCAAGTCAATGGACCCTTCCAGAGGACTTTTCATGGGCTATTTTCAGGACCTACCGGTTTTACCGGAACCACCGCCCCAGGAGAAGAAGCTGGAGGAGCCGTATCCGGGGATAGCTCTTTGGATGGGGGGGCTTCCTTAGTATCTGTAAGCTCTTTTGGATTTTGTACATAAGGATGTAATTCCAATTGTATTTCTATATGAGCTTCATCTTGAGAATCAACCGAACCAAGGGGGAAAAAATAGATTTGTTCCCCGAATTCCAGAGGTATCGTCTGGATAGTGGTCTGATAATGGATTCCCCGGTTGGGGATATCTACCCATATCTGCCCCTGAGCTACCAAGAGGTTGTTGCCATCACCCCGAAGATAGGGGGTAAATTGCACTACCACAAGAATATTAGTACCTACAAGCTTCAAACTTACGGGTTTTCCAGGAATCGTAACTTTTGAATTAAAAGAATTCCAGACTTCCTGTTGGTTTTTTTCCACTACCCGGGCAGTGATATCTAAGACCACTGCCCGTTCTTTGAGAGCTGGCAGAACTTCCTCTAGAGAAGGTTCCTGGGGGGCTGCTCCCCTGGTAACAAGAAACAATAGGCTTCCGAAGAGGGTTACCCGCCGCAAAAGCACGTAGGATCTCATGGGGTTCTGTTTCTCCTGGTATAATCCGCAGCCCGCAGAATGGTGGGTTCTCCAGAGCTAGAAAAGCTCCTCGTCTCGGGAAGCCGTATGATCACTATATCGGTCATGTCTTGATTTTCCAGGTATTGCAGCACCTCGTTCATATCCGATACAGGTATAATACCCTGCATATCCACCATCTCACTGGCTGCCATGGTATCCTGAGGTGGCGGAATCCCAATGGGCTGTCTGGTTAAGGTGAGGACAAAAGCCATGATGAGCACTGCTGCAGCCACAGCTGCCACAGGCAGGGGAATCGAAAGGGTCCGCTGCCAGAAACTATGGCCCTGTCCCCAGCCCCATTTTTCAGTTTCTAGACGAGCCATACGCTGCCACACCCGATCCTTTGCAGCTTCCAGGACCGGAATCTTCGGCGAGAACCCTCCTCCCTGCGGATCCTTCAGGGCTTCCGAACACCGCCTGAACCGCTCAAGCTGAGCATTACATACCGGACACGATATCAGGTGCAACTCCATTTTTTCTTTCCATGGAGAAGGAAGCTCCTGGTCAAAGTATACAGAAAGAATGTGATAATCAGGACACATGTGAACCATCCTTCGATAAAAGCCCAGCTAAACGCTCCCGGGCTCTAAATACCCGAACTTTTACATTTCCCTCACTGATGCCCAAGGCACGTCCAATTTCTTTATAATTCAGCTCACCGTATTCCTTTAATATTAACACGATACGCAAATTTTCCGGTAATTTTTCCAGGGCTTCCTGTACTTCTCGTTGCGTTTCTTGGTTAATCAGGACCTGCTCTCCCGTCTTTTCAAGCCTGATATCCTCACGGAACGCCTTTTGGTATGCCTTCCGTTCCCTATCTTTACGTTTAGCATAATTGAGGGCGGCATTTTTAACTACCCGGATAAGCCAGTACTTGGCCTCTTCAGGATTGGGAAAAACCATGTTTTTTTCATACAGCCGGAAAAAAGCCTCCTGGCATAGATCCTCTGCTGCTTCTTCACTATTAGCGATACGATAAGCAACCTTGAATAGTATGGGGAATACCGTTTCATATAACTTACGGAATTCCGTCATAGGCATCCTATCATTCATAGCTAAAAACAAGATTTGTCCTTAATCGTTACACCTACCGGGGGATCTTCCTGCAAGACCTGTGGAGCACCGGTTCTACCCACGGCGCCATACCGTTTCAGTGGGCCGATCTTCCAGAATAATACCTTGTTCTTTTAGAGTTTGCCGGATTTGGTCAGCCTTGGCAAAATCCCGGGCCTTTTTTGCTGCGGCCCGTTCGGTAATCAGGGCTTCAATGGAATCCTGCAATGCTGCGCTTGCTACCGGAACCGGCGTTTCCGCTTCTTCTGCCAGGTTAAGCCCCAAGACTTCATCCATAGTACAGGCTCCCAAGAGGGCGTCTTGGGCAGATACGGTAGGATCCCGGAGGATCCCCCAAAGTTCGGCCAAGCCCCGGGGGGTTGCCAGGTCATCATCCAGCGCCGCATTGAAAGCCGTCAGATAGGTTCCCGCTTTGCCCTCAGTAAACGAGAGGGGTAGGGGGTTGTTTCTTAACTCAAGAAGGGACTCCCTATTCCCCAGAACCTTCATCCGCTCCCGAATACGATCCATCAGAGATTTCCGGGCATTACGAGCACCGGTCAGGGCTTCATAGGAAAACTGTACCTGGCTCCGGTAATGAGCGCCTAAAAGAAAATACCGGTAATCTAAGGGATCATAGCCTGCATCTATCAGGGTTTGGAGGGTAAGGAAGCCTCCGGTAGACTTGGACATCTTCCCCTTATCCAGCACTAAGAATTCGTTATGTACCCAGTACCGAACCCAAGGATGTTTACCAGTGGCCGCTTCGCTTTGGGCAATCTCATTGGTATGATGGATAGGTACGTGGTCAATGCCGCCGGCATGGATATCAAAGGTCTCGCCCAGGTATTTGATACTCATGGCAGAACATTCAATGTGCCACCCTGGATAGCCCCGTCCCCAGGGACTGTCCCATACCATGGCCTGATTTTCAAATTTACTTTTGGTAAACCAAAGCACAAAATCCTGGGGGTTGCGCTTATTTTTGTCCACTCCGATTCGAGCCCCGGCCTTCTGGTCTTCCAGACGCAGCCGGCCTAGTTCCCCATAGGTAGAAAACCTGGTGATATCGAAGTAGAGGTTGCCTGCGGCAAGATAGGTGAACCCTTTCTCCTCAATCCGTTTGATAAGGGCAATCATGTCGGCTATATGCTCGGTGGCCTTACAGATCACCGTGGGTTTTTGGATATTGAGCCGTTCCGTATCCTGGAAAAAGCGCTGGGTATACAGATCCGCCACTTCCCAGACGGTTTTCCCCCGTTCTTCCGCGCTTTTGAGCATTTTGTCGTCCCCCTCGTCGTTATCCCCTGAGAGGTGGCCCACATCGGTGATGTTCATCACATGGGTTACTGCAAATCCTGCCCGACGCAGGGTCCTGACCAAAATATCATGGAGCACATAGGCCCGGAGGTTCCCGATATGGGCGTAATTGTATACCGTAGGACCGCACCCGTAAAAACCGACCTTTCCAGGTTTGAGGGGTTCAAAGGGCTGTAAGGTTCGCCCTAAGGTATTGAATAAGGTAAACGCCATGAAACCTCCGTTACTGTTTGCGCGGTTCGTATATACTCTGCTATACTACTAATGAGTATGATTAGCTTACGGAAATTCATAGAAAAAATCAATATGGAGATGGAATTTACCGGAGAGCTCCGGTATGATGAGCCTTTGGCCTTGCATACCACCTTTAAGGTCGGTGGCCCGGCGGATCTGTGGATAAGGCCCCAGGCAGGGTGTTTCCCGGAATATGGAGCTTTCCTACTCCACCATGCCCAGAGTGAAGGCATCCCGGTTTTTGTGTTGGGAGGCGGGGCGAATCTGGTGGTTTCAGATCAGGGTATTCGGGGTATCGTCCTGGATACCGGCGGATGGTCAGGGCTGCGCATGATTGGGGAGGAGGCGATCATCCGCTCAGGTACGCAGATCGATGCGGCCTTGGATACCCTGGCAGCGCATAAGCGAGGAGGACTTGAATTCCTTGCAGGTATGCCTGGCTCCTTCGGAGGCGCCCTATGGATGAATGCCCGGTGTTATGAAAAATCCCTTTCCGATGTATTAGTGAGCGCTGAAAGTTTGGATGCAGATTTCCATCAGCACTTGGTACCCTATAGAGCTGAAGACTATGGCTATAAACGAAGTCCCTTCCAGAACCAGGATAGGCTCATCCTTTTTGTCAGGCTTAAAACCATGCCGCGGTCAGAGACTGCAATACGGCAGGAAATGGAACAGTACCGGCTGGACCGGGAACGTAAGGGCCACTACCGTTTCCCGTCGGCAGGGTCGGCTTTTAAGAACAATCGGAATTTTGGAAAGCCTACGGGAAAGATCCTGGATGAACTGGGTTTACGGGGCCTGGGGATCGGCGGGGCTGCGGTGGCTCCCTGGCATGGCAATATCATCATCAACACCGGGAATGCCTGTGCGCAGGATATCCGCGCCTTGGTCCTCCACATCACCGAACGCGTCCAGACTACCTTGGGGATACAACTGGAACCGGAAATCCGCTTTGTAGGAGACTGGCCGCCTCAAGAGACTC
>JAITAI010000222.1 GCA_031284195.1 Treponema sp. | reverse complement strand
GCAATGGATTCAGTGGGAGCGCCTGGGGAAAGGGCGATAGTGGTCAGTTCCTGGGATAAAACCCTGGGAAATTTGGGTTGGTACCTGTAACGGGCTTGCTGCAGAGCGGATATTTCCATACCGGTATCTCCTTACATACAATGAAGGGGCCCCTAAACCTCCGATTGGTAGGTGAAGAAGGCCCTCTTATAGAAAAATCGCGTATCACTAAAAGAATTCACTGGTACAACGATTTTTTATTAATACTAATCGAAATACCAGGCATAAGACAAGCGGAACAGGATAAATCCACCGCATTTGCTAATTCTCCACTGTATAAGGAATTAACAAACAGGGCTTGTTCTTTACCGCTTTAATTTATAAGGAAATACGAATTTCTATGCGTTTATCCTGCATACGGGTATGTTTTGCTTCAATTCGGGCTTGTTTTTTGCATGATTTTTAATTCTTTAAATTGACTGATAATCCTGGCTATTACTGTATCAACGGCCAATATTTCCGGCGGTTATTAACCGGCGTTATTCCTAACCTCTTACAGAAATTTTTGTATTCCCTTTCCCAATAGTGCCATTGCCTACCTTTTGGGATAAGATTACCCAAAAGACGGGATATTGCCGGGTTCGTCTTTGTGCCGTCTCTGGTGCTTTCTCCAGTACATCTTCTGATTTCACCCATTTTTTCGTGGGCTTCCATGGTATTACCGATATAGCCCATACACCGGCTGGGATAAAAACGGAAACCCTCCGGTGATGAAACAACATCCCCTGCGAATAAGCCCTGTCGTATATGCACATTCAACGCTGTTTACATTGCATAAATACGCCTCAAGAGTAGCGGCATTTTACAGGATTTCCTCTCGTCTTCTAACAAGGGGCAATGTATTTCCACTTTCCATTAGCATCTCCTTTACCGTCAATTTTTCTCTGCCTCCATATGGAAGCAGCCTACCGGTCCCTCGAACATTCCTTGCCGCCTGCACGGAAATAGGCATCCGCATCTGGGGATTAATCCGCAGGGCGGCGGTAGTCCTCAATAGCCCGGTTATACATCCCTTTGTCGGACTACACCTTACCGCGGCTGTTGGAGAACAAATCATTCCCAATGATAAACGCCGCTGAAACCAGGAGCAACAATCCCCGATAAATCGTTTCGCACTTATCCCCTGATGTATAACCGATCATAATCAGAGGTCAGACCTAACCTATGTCAAGGGCAGACATAGGCTAGGTCAAAGGTCAGACATAGCCTATGTCAGGGGTTAGACCTAGCTTATGTCTGAAGCCTGTCCCGAGCCGCCGAACCCTGTGAAGGGGTATACATCGGGGGATAAGTGCGAATCGTTTTATGTTTCTACCTTTTTTAATTCGCAGAATGAGGAGGCCTGTCTATGTTTACATGGGACCGTCGATTCTTGCAAAACGTTCCAAGGCTGCCCTACGCTCCGGTGTTGCTCTGCCAGTCCAGGCCCATTGATAGCTGTCCTTCCCATGTTACCGGGAACCTCAGAATATTGTAACCCTTACGGGTAATTCGTTCCATGACCCTCCATATTAGGCAGACCCGCCCCTCATTTGGGCGGAACGGGGAAGTTTTCTGCGGGCTATGGTCTTGATCTTGGAGTAATAAGGGTATATTCTACTGGGTAGATGAGGCGGTTTTAAAATTTGACCTTTTGAAACCGCCTCATGGGTCCAGTAATTACTTGTCACACCATAACCGGGACTATGAGCTTTAGGAAGTAGCGTAACGCCCTTGTAAGGTAGAGGCCAAGGTGGTGAATTCAGGACGGTTCAAAGAAGGTGCGTTTACAGTGTCTTGTTTTCATAGAGTGTGATGAGGGTCAGAAACTATGGTGCATATCGCTTTTACCGGAGGCGGGACCGGGGGGCATATATATCCCGGCCTCGCAGTGGCAGCTTACATACAAAAACAGGGTAATTACCGTATCGTGTGGATAGGTTCCAACAGGGGGATGGATAAAGCCATGGTGGAACATGCAGGGGTTGAGTTTTTCGGTATTCCTGCAGGGAAATTGCGGCGGCAGGTATCCCTCAAGCATGGGGTTGAGGCATTGAAAGTGGGAGCCGGTTTTTTTGCCGCCCGGGCCATCCTAAAAAAAGAACGGCCTCGCGTGCTGTTTTCTAAGGGAGGTTTCGTTAGTGTGCCTCCCTGTCTTGCTGCTGCATCCCTGGGATTGCCGGTATGGACCCATGAATCGGATCTGAGCCCGGGACTGGCCACGAAGATTAATGCCCGGTTTGCACAAAAAATCTTTACCGCTTATGAGGAAACAGCCCCTTTTTTCCCTTCATCTTATCAAGGCCGAATCACGCTCGCAGGTAACCCGGTACGTCCTGAATTCCGATCCGCAGATCCCCTACAGGGCAGGGCCTTTCTCAGGGTCAAAGAAGGGGAACGGATACTTCTGGTCCTCGGTGGAAGCCAAGGATCCCAACAGATAAACAAACTGGTCCGGGAAACCTTGGATGAGCTTACCCGATGGTATACGGTGGTACATCAGACCGGTCTTGAACAGGGCTGGGATCTGGAGTCCTCTGAAAGGTACCGGCCTTACCCATTTTTCCGGGATGAGATGCCCCAGGTCCTTGCTGCCGCGGAACTGGTCTTAGGCCGCAGTGGGGCTGGTACCCTCTGGGAATGTGCCGCTGCAGGACGGCCTCTAGTACTCATTCCCCTGAGCGGTTCCGGTACTAGGGGGGATCAGGTGGAAAATGCCCGGATTTTCGCTAAGGCCGGGGCTGCAGTGGTCCTAGGAAAGCCCTTTGGCACCGAAGCCAACCCGGAGACATTACGCGCAACGATTGCCGCTATCGCCGAAGATAGAGAGCAGCAAAACGCCATGGCCGCTGCCGCTGCCCGGATCGGTAGGCTCGACGGAGTACAGATCATTGCCGAAGAGATCCTTCATTGGTTAGGCGCAGGAAAAGGAGAACCATGCAGCATATAGTGCCGATTGATATCATATTTACCGTTTTTGTCATGCTTTTTGCCATTCGAGGCGCTCTCCGGGGATTTCTCGATGAACTGCTCTCTATCGCATTCCTGGTACTTGGTCTTTTGGGGGCGGTTCTTTTCTATAAGAAGGGAGCGGCTCTGATCCGGACAAAAATCCCTGAAGATATACGCTTTCTTCCGGAAATGCTTGCCTTTGGGGCGGTGTTTTGTATTATTTTCGTGGGGGTTAAGGTACTGGAATTACTGGTGAAAGATATCCTATTGCAAATTAAGCTCGGCGGGGTGGATCGGGTCTTGGGCGTCTTCTTTGGTTTGATTGAAGGCTTAGTTCTGGTAACCTTGATGCTTTTTCTCTTGAAGATACAGCCTTTTTTTGATACCCAGTCCCTTGTCAATGAAAGTATTTTTGCCGAATTACTCATGCCGGTTATTACCCACTATTTTCCCAACACCCTGCAGTTCCTCCCGCGAGATAGCTAACCGCCATGTTTGAACATATCCTGGGACAAGCTGCGGTCAGCCAATTAAGGGCCGATCAAGAGGCAGGTACGCTGGCCCCTTCAATGTTGTTTTCTGGTCCTCCCGCCTCAGGGAAGGGTACTTCTGGTCTGGAATTGGCCCGGATCCTTTCTTGTGAAGATCCCAGGGCTCCGGGGGATTGTCCTTGTTACGCCTGTTCCCGGCATCGGTTGCTTATCCACCCGGACTTACTGATCCTGGGGCCTCGCCCCTTTTTTGCGGAAATCAGTGCTGCCGGGGCCTGCTGCTGCAGGGAACCGGATTCTGCAGGCCGACTCCTGTTTATCCGGTCTGTACGGAAACTCCTGGCCCGGTTTTCCCCGGTTTTTTGGGAGGAAGATCCCCGGTTTAAAAAAGTAAGCGAATCCCTCTTTGTCCTTGAAGAAGCCTTGGATGAGTTTCCGGCCCTCCAGTCAGAGGAGCTCAAAAAATCAGTAGATAAGATCCTTAAAAATGCCGTGAAACTCGAATCCGAAGGTATGAGTGAGCTTATTCCCATTGGACATATCCGGCGGGCCGCTGCCTGGAGTCATTTGGCCCCTACAGGAAAGCGGAAAATGCTCCTCATCGAAAATGCCGACCGGATGCAAGAGGGCGCCCGGAATGCGCTGTTAAAAATACTGGAGGAGCCCCCTCCATCGGTCAGTATGGTGTTAATCAGTTCTCGAGAGAAAGCCCTCCTCCCTACCATAATATCCCGGCTCAGGCCCTATCGATTTATCCGGCGTTCCCCAGAGGTGGAAGCCGCGGTGATCCATCAGGTGTTTAAAGATACCCTCCCGGAAGCGGCATCGGTAGAATCAAAGGGGGCTGCTGGGATCCATACCTATCTGAGTTCCTTTCTCCCGGTATCCGAAGATTCCCTGCGTCCCTTGGCTGCGTTTTTTGCAGCTTTCATTGCCCGCAGGACCATCATCCTGCTCAAAAGCAAGGGGGTTTCCCCGTTCCCGGATGAACTGGTAGGCCTAGGCAAGTACGCCACTGCCCTTACTGAGGCATCTGCTCTGGGTAAGCCTGGAACAGATACCCAAAGCGTCATTGCCACGGTTCTTGCAGAGACGGAAAAATTTGAAATCCGAGGGCTTTTTGCTCAATTTTTACAGATGCTCCTCCAGGTAGTTATGGAAAGCCGCGTTTCTTTTGGGCAAACTCAGAACCCGGCGCTGATAGGGGGTATGGATATATGGCGGAAGTGCACTGCAGAGGCGGTACAGGCAGTGGGTACTTACAACCAAAACCCTGTATTGGCCTTAGAACGGCTCAGTACAGAGGTTCGGCGAGGGCTTGCGGAACGCTGGTCCTAGCCACCTGCGCCCCTTTTAGACCGCCAACCTAAGAGAAGAGGAAGATACCACATGAGACAGTTTATTAAACGGGCCTTACAAAAACTTAACAAGATGACCCGAGAACAGATCCGGGACATCTTGGTGTCTGCGGCTGCTGAAATCGAACGGCTTGAAACCGTACTGGATTCTCTAGCCCATGGGATATTGGTATGCGATACAGAACATAACCTCATCCTGGCTAACAAGTACGCTGAACGGTTTCTCCCTCTCGGGTATGATGAACAGGGAAATGGACCTCTATGGACCCTGATCCGGGATGAACCGGTGGCTGAATTTTTTGAAACCACCTTGCTGAACGGCGACCGGGTGGAGGAACGGGAATTCGATGTGGAAACCAAGGGCAAACAGCGGCTCTTAAGTTTTAGCGTGCTTCCCTTAGTCCGGGATCACCAGGTGTCCGGTTCACTTATCCATGTGGAGGACATCACCGAAAAACGGGGCAAAGAGGCCCGTTTACGGCGCATGGAAAGCCTGGCCAGTCTTACTACCTTGGCCGCAGGGGTGGCCCATGAGATCAAAAACCCTCTAGGTTCCCTTTCTATCCATATCCAACTCATCCAAAAAGCCATAGCTGCGAATCGGGAACGGTATTTCACCTCGTATCCAGCGGGAACAGGGGACTGTAGTCAGGAACCGGTGGAATATTTCAAACTTATGGATACCTATATCGAGGTGGTCAATGAAGAGATCGACCGGCTCAACGGTATTGTGGTGGATTTTCTGTTTGCGGTTCGTCCGATGAATATGGATTTTCGGGAAGGAAACATCAATACCCTCATCACAGAACTCACGGATTTTGTGGGCTTTGAACTGGAAGAAGCCCAGATACACTGCATCCTGAACCTTGCCGAGGGGCTTCCCCGGATTGATTTTGATGAACGGTTTATGAAACAGGTCCTCCTCAACCTCATCAAGAATGCCATCGCAGCTATGCCTACTGGAGGCACCTTGCGGGTACTCACCGAGAAGGGGGATGGAGAGATTATCATTAAGGTATGCGATACAGGTATTGGGATTCCCGAAGAAAACCTCTCCAAGATTTTCGAGCCCTATTTTACTACCAAGGAAACCGGTTCCGGCTTGGGACTTACTTTGGCGTTCAAGATAATTCGGGAACATCAGGGGGAGATTACGGTAAAGTCTAAAACAGGAGAGGGGACTTGTTTCATCATCACCCTGCCTATTCCTCAAAAGGAGCGGAGGCTTATCAGTTACGAAGGTAAAGCGGAGGCAATCTATGAAATTTAAGCTCCTCGTGGTAGATGATGAAAAAAACATCCGGGAAGGACTGGCTGCATCCCTGGAAATGGACGGTTATGAGGTGGTAACTGCTGCACAAGGAGATGAGGGGTGGAAACGTTTTCAAAAGGGGGACCTTGACTTGGTGATCACCGACCTCCGTATGGCCGGCTTGAGCGGGGAAGAGCTGCTCAAGCGTATCACCACAGAAAGCCCGGGAATTCCGGTGATCGTCCTTACCGGTCACGGCACAGTGGAAACCGCGGTGGCGGCGATGCGGAATGGAGCCTACGATTTTCTTACCAAACCGGTCAATCTGGACCGGCTTTCCCTCTTGGTCAAGCGGGCCCTTCAGAACCGGGAACTCGTACTCAAGCACCGGCGTATGGAAGAAGAACTAGAACGACACAAACAGTTTGAAACTATCATCGGTACCTCAGGCCCCATGCGCCGGGTCTTTGATACCATCAACCGGGTTGCCCCTGCCAAGGCTTCAGTGCTTATCACCGGTGAGTCAGGGGTGGGAAAAGAACTGGTGGCCGACGCCATCCATGAACTTTCTCCTCGCAAGGGAAAACCCTTGGTTAAGGTGCATTGTGCGGCATTGGCTGCAAGTCTCCTGGAGAGCGAACTTTTCGGTCATGAGAAAGGTAGTTTTACCGGGGCCACGACCCGGAAACGGGGCCGTTTCGAGCTTGCCCACGAGGGGACCCTCTTTCTGGATGAAATTGGGGAAATCGACCAGAATATCCAGATCAAGCTCTTACGAGTACTCCAGGAAAAGAAATTTGAACGGGTAGGAGGGGAGGAGACTATCGAGACCGATGTACGGATCGTGGCGGCCACTAACAAGGATCTCAAAGGGGAGATCGAGAAGGGCAATTTCCGGGAGGATCTCTATTTCCGGCTCAATGTGGTAAACATCTTGGTCCCCCCTTTACGGGAACGGAAAGACGATCTGCCTCTGCTTATTACGTCCTTTCTCAAGGAGTTTGCAAGAGAAAACGGTAAAACCGTGGATACCATTGATGAAAAAGCCCGGGCCGCCATTTATGCCTATGATTGGCCTGGTAATGTGCGGGAACTGCGGAACTGTATGGAAAGTGCGGTGGTCATGGCTAAGGGACCGGTCATCACCGAGGATGACCTTCCCCCTACCCTACGGAGGAAAAGCGAAGAGGGCTGGATCCGCATCCCCCTCGGTACGAGCCTTGAGGATGCAGAGAAGATCATCATCCGGGATACCCTTACGTTTCTTCAGGGTAATAAAAGCAAGACTGCGGAGATCCTGGCCATTGGCCGTAAGACCTTGCACCGCAAGCTGGCTGCTGAGCATAGCCCCTGACCAGTAGTACCTTCAAAGGCTTGTATCCCTACTCCCAAAAGTACTGCTTGCGGAGCCACTGGTGGAAGGTATTGTAACCAATCAAAACAAGAAAAAAAACCTGATAGACGAGGAGTCTTTTTTTAAGTTACCATGATTCATGTTTCTGTTCCTATGTCTTGGTCTTATCTTCACTTCCTGTACGGTAGCGCCGCCGCCTATATCTTTGCCTGATTCCCCCTCTCCTGTAAGTACTCCCGAAGATACCCCTTTTTCAGAACATCCGGAACATCCAGAGCCTCAAGCCCGTGATGGTTCTCCTGTTAGTACGCCTCTTTCCGATCCGACCCCAACGGCGCCGCTGGTAGTAACACAACCTTCTCCTCCTGTGGTTCCCCAGCAGCCATCTCCGGTACGTTCGCCTGAACCTGCCGAACCAAGAGAGGAGCCGCCTTCTCAGCTGCACCTGAACCAGGTTGAAGCTCCAGTCGCTTCCCCGGTTTCGGCAGTACCGGCGGTTTCTCCGGTTTTACCGGATCCTCCTAGTGAAGAGCCGCCCCAGACTATCCCTCCAACCCAAGTTGCCTCTGCTGCCCTTCCCCTGGCAGATCAGCCCCAACCAATCACTCCATCTCCTCAGCCTTCTGTTGTTCCAGAGCCTCCTCCGGCACTTGTATCCGTACCGGTTCCTTTCCCTTCCCCACGCCCAGTCCCATCTCCAAGTCCGCCACCAGCCTCAAGGCCCCTTACAGTCCCTCCTGCGGCCCTGCCTCCTTCAAGCCCCCCTATTCCTCCTCCGCCTACAGGGGAACGGGCCTTACGAGCCTACTACCAAGGTAATGTGGAGGGGAGTATTCGGGACTTAGAACAAGGTCTTCAACAGGATACCCATAATGTATCCATGCTCTGGCAGCTTGTCCGTTCATACGCTGAAATAGGTAATGGAAACACCGCAGCAGTACTGATGGAGAAATTGCATACGGATAAACCCGCGGACCCTGAAGTTGAACGGGAACTATTTGTCAGTTTCTGTCTTGCCGGGAATTACCAAAAGGCCGTCGATCTCCTTCCGCTTTCCAGAGAGACCGGTGAAGTCCTGTTTTATGAGGCCATACTTCGCCGGGATACCGGGGATACTAGGAGGGCTATCACTGCCCTGCGAAAAAGCCTCTCCATGGAAAACTTCCGTCCCATAGCGTGGCTGTTCTTGGGGGAACTCTTGGCCGAATCTGTTCCCGGAGAAGCAGAGACCTGTTTCCGCACTGCCCTCCGCCAGGATCCGGAACTGCATGTGGCCTTGCTTCCTTTAGGTAAGGTTCTTTTGACCCAGAATAAGTATAAAGAAGCCTACGAATCCTTAAGCCGTGCCCATCAGTATTTTCCCCAGCAAGATGGCATCATCCGGGATCTCAATGAGGTCCTCCGCAAGATGCCGGGACTCGTCCGGGACCAGGAAAGCCCCCAAGTCCAGCGGATCATTGCGGCAAATCCCCCAAAGGTCAAAGCCCTGAACTCCCTTGCCCAAGGGATGCCCCTTGTACGGATAGGGCTTGTAGAGGGACAAACCCGCATCACGGTAAAAACCGGCGGCCCCTATATCCTCTGTCTTCCTGGGGAGAAGCCCCTGTTCACCGGCAAGGCGCCGGAACAGCTTTGGGCTGAAATGCGGAATGGGAAGCTCTTCCTCTTGGATCACGAGAGGAAAACCTTGATCATCGCTGCAGAACCGGTGGTACTGGAATACCAAGAACCGGAAAATACCACCCTGGTTTCCGGATTTACCGCTGAAGATCGTTCCTATCGGGGGAGCATCGAATTTCGGCCTGAGAAGGCCGGTATCACCTTGATTAACGTGCTTAATATAGAAGAATACCTCTATGGGGTTATTCCCGCGGAAATGCCCGCCTATTGGCCCGTAGAAGCCCTCAAGGCGCAGGCCATTGCTGCCCGGTCCTATACCTTGGCCTGTCTTGGGGAATACAACCGGGATGTACCCAAGGAAAAGGGGTTTGATCTCTACGGCTCAGTGCTTTCTGCTGCATACCGAGGGGTAAACGGAGAGGCCCGGGCTACTACTGTGGCAGTGGATGCCACCAGGGGCATGTACCTGGCAGCAGGGGGAAAACCCCTCAAGGCGTACTATTCTGCCAATCACGGAGGGTACAGCGAAGACAGCCGTTCTGTATGGGGTATGAGTACCTTTAATGCGGCGGTTCCTGATAAGCTCCTGAGCTCTCGAACAAATCCCCTATCTTTGGACGAATTGGCCCGGTGGATTCGGGAACGGCCTCGATCCTATGCATCAATACCGAACCTCCATTCTTCCCAAGCGTACCGCTGGGAAAAATGGGTAGCTGCCGAGGAAATACGCAGCCGGAATGCCGCGGATGGGAATAACATCGGAGAGATTCTCCAGGTGATAAGCCGAGGCCGGGGTATTTCAGGCAGGATCAACGAAGTGGAAATCCGAGGAACCCAGGGAACGTTACGGATTAAAGGGGACCGTATCAGATCCCGCCTAGGAGGGCTGCGGAGCAACCTCTTTACCATCCGTTCAAAACTGGGAAAAAACGGTAAACCTGAGTACTTCATCTTTCAAGGGGCAGGTTGGGGCCATGGGGTCGGTCTGGATCAAAGCGGCGCTGCTGGTATGGCCCAAGCAGGGTTTACCGCAGCCCAGATACTGGGACACTATTACCCTCTGGCAGAATTACGCTAAGGCCCCCTACCGGAAACCCATTTTCATGACCCTGAACTAAGGCTGTGAGCAGGCGTAGATGGGTTAGGCCTTCAAAGCCCCAGAACTGACGCTGGGAGAGAAACTTCGTCAAACTACGCATGCATTAAAAAATCTTAATCTCGGTATATCCAGCGCCCTGTATCCCGAAGATAGGGGACCAAAATGGCCCCATAAATCTCGTTTTGTAGTTTTGTCGCCTCTTTGTACCAGGCATCTATGGTATGAAGCATTGCCCCTACCCGGTTACGGCCGTCTGTCGCCGCAGCCTGGATATCCAACCCCCGATCCAGGAGCATCTTACTCAGAATTTCCGCGAGAAAATAGACTGATAAGCCGATTACCACCGGATCCTTGGCCTCTTTTGAGAGGATGATGAACTGTTCCGCGGCAATAGAAAACTGCCGTTCCAGCAGCAGGGTAAACCCATAGTAAAACCGTATCCATGCGGTTTTCCGCGGATCCTTTTTACAGAATAGACCCTTGCCGGATCGGGCTACTGCAGCATCCAGGCGGGCAGAAAAGAACTGGACCCCCCCGTTTATATCTTTAGCCAGAATCCGGGCAGCTCCAAAAAGCAGGGCGTATTCTTCAATCAAGGAAGGTTTCCCCTGGGCGATCTTGCCTTCCAGCTCCATCACGGAGGCAGGCTCGGAAAGGATGAAGTAAGTATTCGCCAAAAGCCGTACCAGAGAAGAGGAGTAGTGTTTATCCTGGATAATCCGGGTCTCCAGGTATTGGGTAAGCCCCGGCCAATCTTCCCGTTCCAGGAGTATATAGAGACGCCGGTTAATACCGTAAAACACGTCAAGCCCTACGAGGACCAGGATCATAAGCAGGATAAAGAACCGGCTTGCCTGCCAAAACTCAAGGGCGATTTCAGAACCCAATATATAAAACGACAAGATACCAATAACCAGCAAAAAAAAGAAGATGATTATATTAAATGCAATAAACACATATCTGAATTTCAACGCTTAGTCTCCCCTGTTTTTCTCCAAAAGCACTTTTCTCGACTCATTTTATTACCCTCCCTGACCGATATGTATAGTGGAACTTTTTCAAAATGTCATATTTTGAAAAAGCTATCTTAAATATACCAGAAAAATCAGTCCTTTGGCCGATTTTTCCTGAGCCTTTTTCCAAACGAACCACGTTCTGAAAAAGGCTCTAATCCTGCAATAATTCTATTATCGGTAACAACGGAGGGGTAATAATACAGAATTGACCGATACTGAGGACCGAATCATAGGAGATACGGAATGAACAATTATAGGGTTATAGAGATTCAAGAAGGAAGCTTCTTTTCCGCTCCCCTCTATCTTGATGAACAGTTTATACTAGCCACACAGGACATGCAGTTCTCAAAGGAATTGGCTGCAGCCCTGTTAGAATGGCATTTTGAAGAAGTATATAGCGACGGAGAACCTCAGATAAAAGAAGCCGTCATAAGCGATAAAGATAAACTCAAGCAGGCCACGGAATTTTATGAAGCCTTTCAGAAATACGTGATCACCCTTTTTACCCCGGGGATGATGAAAAACGATCTTACCTTCACCGCTCTTGCTGAAAAGATCCAGCCAGCCTGTGCCATCATACAACTCGATTACGCTACCTTTTTCCGGGTACCTTTGGCCTATAAACCGGAAGGAGAGCTTAATTATCATGTATCTCATACCATTATTTCCACTATTATTGCCCTGAGCATAGGGGTTTCTCTCAAACTACCGGATGATCAGCTTATCGAATTGGGTGTGGCTACCCTCTTCCATGAAATCGGTATGATTAAACTGCCCTCTAAAATAAACATATACAAGCGGGACCTCACCCTAGAAGAGCGGAGGGCCATCATCACCCACCCCATCTTAAGTTACAACCTGCTTACCTCCCTTAATTTTCCTCCTGCGGTATGTGCTGCAGTATTGCAGCATCATGAACGGGAAGATGGTTCCGGCTATCCCCAAAAGCTTAAAGGAGACCAAATCAGTCTCTACGCCAAAATAATCGGGGTAAGTTGTTCCTATGAGGCGATAACCGCGAGCCGGCCCCACAAGAAAGCTAAAGACCTGCATAGCGCTTTACTCTATTTCCTCAAAAATGAGAAAAAACAGTACGATGATACCATAACCAAGGCACTGGTTAATGTTCTTTCTCCCTATCCTATTGGACTTTATGTGGTCTTGGCCAATGGAACGAAAGGACAGGTGGTGAATGTGAATCCTAAAAATCCTCGGTTTCCCATTGTGCAACTAACCGGTATACCGAAAATAGGCAAGGTGTATGTTCAAACTTCTCAGGAACAGGGCCTTTCTATTGTTCGTACCCTGACCAAAGAAGAATTCGAAAAGAACGCCTGGTGATGGATCCGAATCAAAGCGATAATTAATACCTATGGAAGATCCCTTACCTACAATCTGGTTCATGCTTGTGATCATGGTGGTAAAAGGAGGGGTTTCCTTGGTGGAAACCGCATTTATCGCTTCCCGCAAAACCTGGCTCAGGGCAAAGGCCGAGGAGCAAAACAAGCAATACCGTAAAGTCCTGGAAGTAGTGGAGAATCCCCTGCTTTTTCTTTCTGCCCTGCGGATAAGCACCGGTTTTCTCAGTATCCTTGCAGGAGTGATAGGGGGTATGGGGATTATAGGATCCTTACAAACCTGGTTCAAACTGGTAAGCCCCTGGGGAGGGTACCTGGCTGTGGTGATCTTAACGGTAGCCATCACCGTGCTGATGTTCATCCTCGGGGATACCCTCCCTAAACAGATTGCCCTCGTCGCTCCAGAACGAATCACCGCAGCGGCCTTGCCGTGCGTCAAGGTTTTGGTTGTGGTTTGTACACCGCTTAACGTTATCATCACCTGGATAGGGGTGTTGATCCGCACCTGTTTGCAGCTTGATACCGCCCCGGCTATAGGAATGACCGAAGATGAGTTACGGATCGCCTTACGGGAAGGGGAAAAATCAGGGATCATGGAACAGACCGAGCGGACCATGGTAGAAGGGGTCTTTTACCTGGGCGACCGGCCGGTGGGGACCTTTATGACCCACCGCTCCGATATAACGTGGCTGGATAGTAGGGCTGAACTGGAACTGATACGGCATACCGCCCTTGAGCACCGGGATCAGCGGTATTTCCCGGTTGCAGAGGGGACCTTGGATGCAGTTACCGGGGTGGTTTCGGTTCAAGACATTCTTCTTGCGCTTTTGAACGGCCCCTGGCCTGGGCTTAGTGCCATCATGAAGCGGCCCTGTTTTGTTCCAGAGACCCTATCTGCCCTCAAAGCCTTTGCCTCCTTTAAGCGGGGGCATACGGATTTTCTGTTGGTCATGGATGAATACGGCGGATTTTCAGGGGTCCTCTCGGTGCGGGACCTCATCGAAGAAATCGTAGGCCAGCTTTCTACCCCTGCCCTCGCAACGAAAGCTATCCTCCTTCAGGATGATGGAACCTACCTGGTGGAAGGCAGCGTAAACATTGATGCGGTTGCCGAATCCCTGGGCTTTGATCAAATCCTGGGGGAACACCAGGAATACCATACCTTAGCGGGGTTCATTTTGAGTCTAGCCGAAGAAATTCCCCGGCCTGGCGCTACCTTTGAGTATTGCGGGTACCGGTTTACCATTGCCGCTATGGATGGAAACCGGATCCATAAAGTGCTGATTCATCCTCCTTCTGAAGAAACAGTATAGAACCAGCATGGTCGAAGCAAGAATGAACCAGCGTGCTTGCACTCCTTTTGGATAGAAAAACTAGGAGTCCCTTTTTTCTATACCCCTACACTTCTCCAAAACTCAGGTTACCCTGTTCTTTTGCCTCTTCTGACTCAGAATAACCGCAAAGAAAGGTTTGAGATTTATAGCAGTGAAGTAGACCTCATCCTCTTCTTTAAAAGCAGGGTAAAGTCTCACAAAACCT
>JAITAI010000281.1 GCA_031284195.1 Treponema sp. | reverse complement strand
TTATGAATAAGGGCTTGCAAGGCATACTCGGTAATCTCTAGGGTATAGGCCATTTCGGTGAGGGTTAAAAGTTCTGTGGTTTGCATATTGCCATTTTCGACAGGGTATGGTATTTTTTGCGACAGCTTTGAAACAATTTGCTGAGTGTGGAGGTAAATTGCTGAGGGGGCGTAAAATTTTTTTAGTTTTTTGAGAAAAAGCACTTGACAAGTGCGATTTTCTTTGGTAGAGTGGTACTATCGGTTAGGGGATGTTAATTCAAAATACATTCCGGTTATATACGACGTTGGCGGCGGCAACGAAGTTGCCGAAGCAACTGATCTAGGCGAACGGAGCCCGAGGGGCTTTAGGCCCCTTCTTCAGAGGCCGGTTTCATCGGAAACGAAGTTTACCCACTAACCGAGGGGTGAAACTGCCTCAAAATCCCATCTCCCTTTTCGGCGCTGTATTAGAACTTATCTTCTCGAACCCGCTGAACCAGGCGGACCATTTTAGCGCGGTCTTTGAACCCTTGGGTCTCCACCCCGCTCGACACGTCGATTCCATAGGACCTATAGACAAGAGCTTCCCCAAGGTTATCCAAGGTAATGCCTCCGGCAAGAAAATAGGGTAGCGCCGGCCTCAAAGCCCGTAGTAAGTCCCACTGAAAAGACCGGCCTGTCCCCCCAGGACCGCTGTCCAGCAGCAGGTAATCCACAAGGGGGTCTTTGTGTTGCCACGGGATCAGGTCTTCCGGCTTCTCAACCCGAATGGCTCGGATCACCGGTACCGCACAGTAGGCTTTGAGGTCTCTCAGATAGGCGGGGCCTTCCGTACCATGGAGTTGGGCAAGGGCGATTATCCCGTCTGTAAAGAGGGCCCTTATTTCGGTAATCGCCGCGTTGACAAAGACTCCCACAGGGAGGATAGGTTCCTGGAGCCGGTCCCGGAACCGGACTGCTTGGGAAGGGGACACGTACCGACGGCTGGGGGCAAACACAAAGCCTACAAAGTCAGGCATGGCTTCGTTAGCAAAGGAAACGTCATCTTCCCGGCATAAGCCGCAGATTTTAACCTTCATGATCCATGCTCCTAGGGCGCTGCTTCGGTTCCCAAGCGGCAGGGTAAACTGCTCCCCAGTTCCCCCAGTACTTCATAAGGAACGGAGGGCCTGGAGATAAGCTTGCTTGCAAGGTGCGCGCATGAGAGCCTCACCGATGAGGAAGGCGTCAAGGCGGTATGCTGCCAAGGTACGAAGGTCCTTGGGAGATTGGATACCGCTCTCAGAAACCGCTAATACCCCCGCAGGTATGGAGGGCCGCAGCCGTTTCGTGGTATCCAGGTCAACACAGAAAGTATGTAAGTCCCGGTTGTTGATACCAATGACCCGGGCCCCTGCATCGGCTGCTGCCTGCACTTCATCCGCGGTATGGGCTTCCACAAGACAGGAGAGCCCCAGGGTATCCGCGATCTGGATATACCCTGCCAAAGCGGACTTGTCCAGCAGCGCCACGATAAGCAGCACTGCCTTTGCCCCCAACAGTTTGGCTTCGTACACTTGGTAGGGGTCAAGGATAAAATCTTTGCGCAATACCGGGACCGAAACCGCCTGGGCAATCTCGGTGAGGGAGCGGTCGCTACCAAAGAAGTAGTCCGGCTCGGTGAGCACAGAAATCGCCGCGGCCCCGGCAGCTTCGTAGTCCTTCCCAATCTGGAGATAGGGAAAGTCCGGGGCAATGAGGCCTTTGGAAGGGGAACCGCGCTTGACTTCGCAGATGAAAGAGCAGCCCTCCTGGGCAAGGGCCTTTTCAAAGCCGAAGGAGGCTTCCGGGGAATCCGCCTCTGCACAGTGCAGGGCCGCTTCCATGAGGAACCCTAGGGGACGGCGCGCTTTGGCAGCAGCAACCCGCTTCCGGGTACTGGCGGCAAGGGTATCCAGGATCACGAAGACACCTGCGGGGTCTTACCAGGCGAATGGGAGATGAGGGTTTCAAGCTGAGCCAAGGCTTTCCCGCTGTCAATGATCTCCGCGGCAATTCCTATCCCCTCCTGTATGGACAGGGTAGGCCGGGCCACATATAAGGCTGCTGCGGCGTTAAGGAGCACCGCATCCCGTTTGGGCCCCAGACTACCTGAAAGGATCTCCCTGGTAATCCGGGCGTTTTCTTGGGGGCTTCCTCCCACCAGATCCCCTTTCTTGCAGCGCCGTAACCCCAGGTCTTCCGGCTCAATCACGTAGGATCTAAAGCAGCCCTCCCGGACTTCGCAGACCTTGGTGGCTGCGCTCATGGACAGTTCGTCCAGACCGTCGAGGCCGTATACCACCATGGCGTTTTTTACCCCCAGATTGACCAGGACCTGGGCCATAGGTTCGATGAGTTCCGCATCATAGACCCCCAGCAATTCCATATTGGCTCCCGCTGGATTAACCAGGGGGCCCAGTATGTTAAAGATGGTCCGGATCCCCAGTTCTTTCCGCACCGGCGCCACGTATTTCATGGAAATATGGTAGTTTTGGGCAAAAAGAAAACAAAACCCTAGGGTTTGCAACAGTTGAAGGCTCTGTTCTGGGGGAATGGTAATGTTCACCCCCAAAGCTTCAAGCACATCCGCAGCTCCGGACTTGCTGGAAGCTGCCCGGTTACCGTGTTTTGCCACCGGGACTCCTGCTGCAGAGACCACCAATGCGGCAGTGGTAGAAATGTTGAAAGAATTGGACTTGTCCCCTCCGGTACCTACGATCTCAAGGACATCCTGGTCATGGAGGATGCGGATACAGTGCTTACGCATTCCCGCAGCCGCAGCGGTGATTTCTTCGATGGTTTCGCCTTTCACCGCCATAGCGGTCAAGAAGGCAGCCATCTGAATATCGCTGGCAGTACCGCTCATGATTTCGTCCATGACCGCTTCAACCAAAGCATAGCTTAAGTTTTCCCGGTTCGCCGCCTGGACAATCGCTTCTTTAATCATACCTTACTCCTCCTTTTTATGTTCACCCACATCCTCTATCGTACCTGCCCTGGTGTGAGGCTCACACCGGGGCGTATCACCGGCAGTGATATGAGCATATCATCGCTAGTGATATGAGCGTATCACCGGCAAGTGTAAACACTACCCCCCATAGGTCCTCAAAGATGGGGCGTCCCGTTCCCCAGGGTGAGGGGAAACTCGTAGACAATACTGCGGGGATCCTTCAGTAACTGGGCGCCATGAGAATAGCGGGTTACTACCTTGAGGGTATACGAGCCGGGGGCCAAGGAGGGAACCCGGAATACCAGCTTCTTAGGCATATTTTCCGTGAGTTTGCGGGTAACCCGTGTTTCGGTGCCGCTGACACCTACAAAGAAGACCCCTAAACCCTCCTCGTCTTCCGGGACTATCTTGATTTTGTCGCCGCTTACCATAATGTCTTCATCAGGGGTTATGGCGCCGTCGGTCTTGCCGGTGGTAATATCCGTTACCAGACCGATGAACGCGCCGGAATCCTTCTCCCCCAGGACTTCAACCCCCACGGTCTCCAGGGTGGAGCGCATCTCCGCGCTGGGGCTTACGTCCAGGGTGATCTTGTGGACTGCGGGATCAAAGCTGTGGTTTACCCCAAACCAGGAACCGCTGATCCGGGGGGCTATACGCACACACCCGTCCTGCACTGCCGAACCTTGGGCAATGGCCTCCCGGATGATTTCATCCCGGGATTGGAGGATGCTGAGAATGGTTTCCATGCGCAGTTCTGAACGGGCCGCGACCATCCGGGCTGCGATGTCCTCGTTGCGCAGGGTGCTGCCGGTAGTAGAGACTTCCGCTATAAAGTCGTTCTCTACGTCCTTGGTGAGGAGGTTACGCCTGAGCCATACCTTCCACACTGTTTTTTTTGCCATAGTCTGCTCCTTTGCTATTACATGAATCCTATCGTCACGGGCAGGGCCGGGGAACCAGGCCCGCCAGCGGGTTTAACGCCCCTGTATGGCCATGGTAGTAAGAGAACCGGGCTCTCCCTTCTCTACTCCCAGTCCCCGGCCCTGCCGGATGCGCGGCTGTCCAGGTTGACCTCCGGACCAGCAGCGGTGTTCCGTACTTTAGGGCGAGAGCCATCTACAAATACCGCCTTTCCCCTGCTTGCCGAATTACCGGCGTCAATAGTACCCCCGTTGCGCTTGATGAAAGTTCCGCTGATGAAGGTTCCGCTGCTGTCCACATACACGCCGCCGCCGAAGCGGGTGGCGGAATTGCCGCTTATGGTTCCCCCTTCCATCGTAAAGGTTCCGCTGTACACATACACGCCACCGCCGCCGTAGGAGGAGGAGGAGGCTTTATTGCCGCTTATGGTTCCCCCTTCCATCGTAAAGGTTCCGCTCTTCACATACACGCCGCCGCCGCTATTGGCAGCATTGCTGCTTATGGTTCCCCCTTCCATCGTAAAGGTTCCGCTGTCCACATACACGCCGCCGCCGTAGGAGGAGGAGGAGG
>JAITAI010000276.1 GCA_031284195.1 Treponema sp. | reverse complement strand
AATAAGATACTCATGCATAAACAGACTGTATATGAATGGGTCTGCTGTGGCTAGCACCAGGCTAGAACCATAGCCTAGGCTCATAAAAAGTCCGGCGCATTCCCCATTAGAGAGCTCCCAATCAATATAAAGGGTTAAACAGCATGAAAATTTCAATAAAAATGTTGATTTTCACCAGTACCTTTGGTATAATCTTTATATTCTAATCAATGGTTTCATTAAAAAGGGTATTCATGATAGTTGATTTGGTCAGGGTAGAGCATATTTCAAAATCCTTTTCTGAGGTTGTAGCCCTGGATGATGTGCAGTTTGATTTGCGTCCTGGAGAAGTTCACGCTTTGCTGGGTGAAAATGGGGCTGGAAAATCGACATTGATGAAGATCATCTCCGGGGTTTATACTCGGGATTCAGGGGATTTTTATGTTAACGGTACGAAGATCACTGGTGATCTGAGCCCTCAATCCGCTCAAAGTCTGGGGATCGGGATCATTCATCAGGAATTGAACCTTTGTCCTCACCTTACCGTAGCAGAAAATGTCCTTTTAAATCGGGAATTTACCGTTTCCGGAATTTTAAACGAAAAGAAGCAATACGAAGCGGTTAAACAGTACCTAACCACACTGAACCTAGACATCGATCCCTCAACGCCGGTCCGTAATTTACCGGTTTCAAAACAGCAGATGGTGGAGATATGTAAGACTCTGTCCATGAACGCCAAGATCATTATCATGGATGAGCCTACATCAGCTCTCACCGAAAAGGAAATTGAGGATCTTTTTAAAGTTATCGCTCTGCTTAAAACCGAGGGACATGGGATCATCTATATTTCTCACCGGTTGGAAGAGTTGTCCCGTATTGTGGACCGAGTTACTATCTTACGGGACGGTAAGTATGTAAAGACCCTTAACTTCGCGGATACGAATCTATCCGAAATTATCAGCCTGATGGTCGGCCGTACCTTGACCGAGAAATTCCCCCGCATAGCCATGAAGCGGGGAGAAAAGGTTCTGGAGGTAAAGAACCTCTCCTCTTTCCACGGGGTTGGGGTTAAAAATGTATCATTTGATCTGTACAGGGGAGAGATCCTCGCCTTCGCTGGTCTTATGGGGGCTGGCCGTACCGAGGTTGTCAGGGCAATTTCTGGGGCGGATAAGATGAGTGGAGGAGAAATATTCATCCACGGAAATCGGGTAAAGATCCACACCCCCCGCGAGGCCATTGCCCAGGGGCTTTTTTGCGCCCCAGAGGACCGAAAACGGGACGGCCTCTGCGTTAAAATGACTTTGATGGAAAACATCATCCTTCCAAGTCTGGATATTGTTTCCAAGCTGGGTATTATTTTCCGGAAGCTGGAAAGTCAAAAGGTGAAGATAATGATCCAAAACCTTAAAATAAAAACACCCAGCATGGATCAGTACGTAAAGAATCTTTCTGGAGGGAATCAGCAGAAGGTGGTCGTGGGCAAGTGGCTCATGCGGGACGCCAAGGTGGTGATCTTTGACGAGCCGACCCGGGGCATTGATGTGGCATCCAAAATCGAAATCTATAATATCATCAACGATTTAAAAAGAAACGGCATAGGGGTGATGTTTGTTTCTTCAGAATTACCTGAGGTACTGGGTATGTCGGATCGTATCATGGTGATGTGTAATGGTAGGATAACCGCCGAACTAATTACCAAAGATACGAATCAGGAAGAAATTCTTAAATACGCGACGCAATATTCATAAGAAGGGATGTGTAACATGAGTGATAGAAGGGTTAAAGAAGGCGTGCGGTTGAATCTATCCCGATCCCAAAAACAACTTCTCTCGACTTTCAGCGGGCTTTTCTTATTGGGGGTGGTTTTTACTATTTTAAGCCCCTATTTCTTCTCGGTAAACAACCTTTTAACGGTAGCGACCCAAACAGCGGTGATCGCCATCATTGCCATTGGCCAGACCTATGTACTCATAACCGGAGGTATAGACCTGTCCATCGGTTCAAACATCGCTCTTTCAGCCATGATCGCGGGACTGGCCATGCGGGTGAACCTGCCGGTCCCCTTGGCCATCCTCGCCGGTTTGACGACGGGCCTTACTTCGGGGGCGGTGAGTGGCGTCTTAGTGGCCTTTGGGAACATCCCACCCTTTATCGCAACTCTGGGAACCATGACGGTGGCCCGTGGTATAAGTCTTACTCTGACCCAGGGAATCCCTATCAGCGGTCTGCCAAAAGGGTTTACCCGTTGGGGAACCGACTACACTCTCGGTATTCCCAATCCGGTAATGGTTATGGTTTTATTGGTACTTATCTTCGGTTTTGTTTTGGCAAAAACCAAGTTAGGGCGGTATGTATATGCCGTGGGCAGTAATTTTGAAGCTGCACGGTTGTCCGGTGTAAATACCAGAAAAACTCTCATTTTTGTTTATGTGTTTTCGGGCTTATTGGCCGCCTTTGCAGGGCTGCTCATGGCGGCCCGGATCATCTCCGCTCAGCCTGCTGCGGGAGATGGGTATGAACTTGACGCAGTAGCCTCCTCGGTTATCGGTGGAACCAGTACCATGGGCGGCGAAGGTACCATCGCGGGAACCTTTATCGGTGCTTTTGTTATAGGTATACTCAGAAACGGCCTCAACTTGATCGGTATATCTCCCTTTATTCAAAAAATCGTCATCGGAGTTGTTATTGTCGGTTCTGTATTCTTTGATAGGATTAAACGCAAGGATTAAATTGGTCATAAGGTTCCTAAAAGGAATCTTAAAATAAATAGGAGGATTATACATGAAAAAGAGAATCCTGTTAATTGCGGCGCTCCTAATTACCCTGATAGGCGTTTTGCCGATTTGGGCAAGGGGCGGTCAAGAGGCGGCTTCCACAGGGAAGATCAAGGTGATTTTTATTGCCATGGACTCTATTGATGAACATTGGCTAAAAGTCAAGGCGGGTACTGAAGATAAGGCCAAGGAACTGGGCAATGTAGCCTTGAGTTTCAATGCGCCTCCTGGGAAAGTAGACGCTAATGTTCAGCTCCAAATGGTTGAAGATGCCATCACCCAGAAAATGGATGCGATTCTGTTGGCTCCCCTGGACAAGGATGCTCTGTCACCGGGGGTTGATAGGGCAAAAGCAGCGGGGATTAAGGTCATCATCATCGACTCAGCCGTTAGTACTTCAAATTATGATGCCTTTTTATCCACCGATAACGGCGCTGCTGGTCGTACTGCAGCGGATCAGTTGGCAACATTAATCAATGAAACGGGAAAGATTGCGATCATCAACGCCCAGCCCGGCGCGGGTACCGCTATGGTCCGGGAAAATGATTTTAAGGATCAGATCGCTAAAAAATATCCCCATATCACCATTGTGGGAACTCAATTTTCCGATGGAGATAAAACTAAGGCCCTCAACATTGCTACTGATTTTATGACCGCCAATCCTGATTTAGCCGGTATCTATGCAACCAATGAAGGTTCTACTGTAGGCGCGGGTAATGCTATTGAACAGGCGGGAAAAGCCGGTGTTATTAAATTCGTCGGCTTCGACTGGTCTGCAGATACCAAAGCCCTCATTGAACGGGGTGTCTTGCAGGCAACTATGGTACAGAATCCCTATCAGATGGGGTATCTTGGGGTTCAGGCCGCGGTGGATGCCTATAACGGAAAATCGATTCAGAGAACCGTTGATACGGGAGTAACCGTCGCGACCAAAGACAACATAGATTCGATCAAATAATACAGCATGGTATAAGGGGGTGCTGGACATTGCGTGTCAGAGCGCCCCTTTTTTGAGAAACCGGAACTATAGTATCTGTCAATTTAACTTAATACGAGTTACTGCTGGGGGTTGCTATGGTAACTATTGACCACCACAAGCTATTCATCGGTGTGGATATCGGAGGTACCAAAACAGCGGTTTCCCTTTGGGTAGGGGAAGAAAAACTGGTACAAAAGGTACAATTTCCCACCATTGGAACCCCGGAAGAGGTTATCGCAAAGATAAACGTCGTCATTGATCGGATACTTGAGACAAACCCCACCGCATCGACAGGACTTTCCGCCCTGGGGATAAGTTGTGGTGGCCCCCTGGACCGTACGGAAGGGCTGCTCCTTTCCCCTCCAAATCTTCCCGGCTGGGATAGGATACCCATTGTACGGGCACTACAAGAAAAAACTGGCCTCCCCTGTTTTTTAGAAAATGACGCTAACGCCTGTGCTTTAGCGGAATGGCGCTGGGGAGCGGGTAGAGGCTACCGGGATATAGTCTTTCTCACCTTTGGAACCGGCCTAGGCTGCGGCTTGATACTGAATGGCCGACTGTACCGAGGGGCTGGGGACCTCGCCGGAGAGATTGGGCATATTAGGATTGCCGAAGACGGCCCCGAAGGATACGGCAAACGGGGGTCCTGGGAGGGCTTTTGTAGTGGCAGTGGACTAAGCCGACTCTACGCCGAGGCAACGGGGCGGAAGGAAACGGGAAAATATATCTGTGACGCCGCCAGGCGGGGAGAAGTAGATGCCCTGAAGGTCATCGAGAAATGCGCCTTTTATCTAGGCCGGGGAATAGCCCTCTTAATTGATATCCTAAATCCTCAGTGCATTATCCTGGGAGGTATCTTTGTACGAAGTGAAGGACTTTTCCACCGGATCATGGAATCGGTCATTGCTGAAGAAGCCCTCGCTCCTTCCCGGAAACAATGTATCATACGCCCTGCCCTCCTAGGGGAACTACTGGGAGACAAAGCAGCTTTAGGGGTAGCCATTAACGGCCTCTTGTCTAAACCTTCTACTTAGATTCTAGAATAGGTGACTCCTCGACTATCAGTCCCTTCTATGGTTATAGCAATGTTATCACATATCAAAGTACATATTATTGCCTTGTACTACCAGTACTGTTAAAAATTAGTGATAATATCCTCTTTGGTATCTTAGCGGTAGGAAAACAAGATGGCCAGGAGCGTACCAATGAGACCAAGGAAATTATGATGGAAAACTGATAGAAATAGTTAAGCAGGGGAATGTTGCAGAAAAGAACGCTAAAACGGAATACCATCAAATAAACACCAGCCAATCTGCGGAGAAACTGATGCTCCCGTTCCTGGAAGACAACAAGGACATCAGGGAATAGGATGCTCCTTGGATGGTTACGGAGCCGACGTGGATAGCTATGTACATCATGAGGAGGAAAAACCGTCTTACGGTATATGAAGCGGAATTCAATTATACCGATGAGATAGGAATAACCGTTGCTGTGGCGGCAGGGATAAGCAAAATGGGAGTGAATATCGGTGTGTCTTTTGAAAGTATGAAGAAAGAACGTTTGAAATATAAAGTGATCTTCTGGTGATACTTACCAACAATCTGAAGTCGAAGGTTTAAGGAGAAATATAAGAGTAAATTATGGCAAGGCTGATTTGTAGACACTGCGGAAAAGAGGTGTAGTCACTAGGGAACAGGTATCCTTCAGTGGCGTATCGATGTATGCAGGGCATCCGGCCAAGAAACATGCTTTACAATGAGCAAAAGGAGAAGGGGTTACGATGAAGCTGAAGAATACATCAAGGTTTCGTCTTTCGGTTGCCGGTGAAACCCCTATGGTTCGTTGTGCTGTGTGCTATCATAAGAGAGATAAGCAGGTAATCATTAGACAGGATTGACCGGTAATCATTACATAGGATTGGCAGGTTCTCTCTAGAGATGAAGAAGCTCATTTTCCAGGCTTCCCCCCTTGGCCCCGGT
>JAITAI010000263.1 GCA_031284195.1 Treponema sp. | reverse complement strand
ATACGCAGTATACTAATACAAGTTACTTGAGGCTTTTTTAAAATATCAGATTTTGAAAAAGGTTCACTTAATTAAGATTGCCAATTTGAAGGTCAGGGGTTTAAAGTCCTTTAGCCTCAGGCTATAAAAACGGAGAGATGCGAGAGTGGTTGAATCGGGCGGTCTCGAAAACCGTTGAACCCCTGGGTTCCGAGGGTTCGAATCCCTCTCTCTCCGGCTACCTCTGGGAGAGATGACCGAGCGGTCGAAGGTGCACGATTGGAAGTCGTGTGTACTCGGAAGGGTACCGAGGGTTCAAATCCCTCTCTCTCCGTAATCGAGAGAAGCGCAAAAGTCTGGAGATTCATCCTGGATAAGCCAAGTTAAGGGATGGCTGAAGATTTAAGGGTACTGCTCTTTAAGGTTCTCTGCTATGTTTAACAATTTTTCCTTAGTATTGAGAGCCGGGTCTTCTACTACAGCTTCCAGAAGCGCCGAGAGGATTATTCCCATAGGGGGTCCTGGTTTGATCCCTAATGCTATTAGGTCCTTTCCTGAAACCGGTAAATCTTTGAGGGACAAAGCCCGGCTTTTGGCTAATACCTCATCAACCCGGGTAATCAAAGGAAGAAGGAAATCGCGGGGAAGCTCCTGCCCGGTAGTCGCGTAAGCATCGGCTCTTCTCAGTTGGTATAGATTGTCCAAGTTTTCTTTCCCTACCCGGATGATGAAGCGCCGAACCGCTCCCTCACTCCAGGTTGGTTCATAATGGAACATGTGTTCCCGAATCAAATGAACTATCCCCTCAATTACCGCATTGGGGTAGCGGAGGCGGGTCAAGAGGTCCTGGCTGAGTGCAGCAGAGACCTGCTCATGCTGGTAAAAGGTCCATACTCCGGCAGCATCTCGAACCCGGGTTAGGGGTTTCCCAATATCATGGAGGAGCGCTGCAGTCCGGACCAGCCCAGGAGCCTGGTCCCGGGCAGCAGCATCACAAGCTAAAAGGGAATGATCCAGCACATCAAAACGATGGAAGCCCTTCTGCTCAATGTTCCGGCAACAGGCTAGTTCTGGCAGGAGGAGTTCTAGTAGTCCGGTCTTTTCCATGAGTAAAAAAGCCCGGGAAGGTTGGGGAGAGGCAAGGATTTTCTCCAGTTCATCCCGGATCCGCTCTGGGGAAACTTTCTCCGTGGTACCTAATGCCTGGGGAATGGCATCCAGGGTGGCCTCCTCCACCTCGAAGCCCATCTGAGAAGCAAACCGAACCGCCCGTAAGGGTCGAAGCCCATCTTCGGCAAACCGTTCCTGAGGATTTCCCACTGCGCGGATAATTTTACCCTTTATGTCAGCGATGCCATTGAAGGGATCCACCAGGGGTCCCCTGGGGAGGGGGAGGGCAATGGCGTTCATGGTAAAATCCCGGCGGGATAAATCTTCCTCAATACGGGCCGTATACGTAACCTGATCTGGCCGGCGGCCGTCATGGTAGCCTGATTCAGTACGATAAGTAGTTACCTCTAGAGAACGGCCTTTAAAATGCACCGTAACGGTCCCGTGTTTGATACCCGTGGGGATAACCCGGGGGAACAGGGCGATCACTTCGTAGGGCAGGGCATCGGTGGCCAGGTCCCAGTCCTTGGCCTGGTGGCCCCGGAGCAGATCCCGAACCGCTCCTCCTACGAGAAACACCTGTTTGCCATGGCGGATAAATATGCTGGCGATTTCCTGTAATATTGGGTGAATAGTGAACTTGCCCATCAAGCAGTATTATACTATAATAAGACCACGTTAGAACAGGGAGTATGCATGATGCGGGGTATGGCGTTTATAGGGGGAACCGGTCCGGGCCCGGAGCAGTGCAGGGCATTGGTAAGGGAAGCGGATATTTTGGTCGCTGCGGATTCCGGGCTCATCCTAGCGGAGCAGGCTGGGGTAAGGCCGGATTGGATTGTAGGAGACATGGATTCCCTAGATGATCTACTGCGGCTTGAGGCGTATCCGCCTGAGCGGATTCTGCGCTATCCCCAGGATAAGGATTTTACCGATACAGAATTGGCCCTGCTTCTCCTTTGGGAAAAGGGCTGTGATGAGACCTGGCTTATTGGCGGCGGTAGCGGAAGAATGGATCATCTGTTTGCCATCCGGTCCCTTTTTGAACGGGAACCCCGTCCTCAACGCTGGTTTACAGGAGCCGAAGATATATACTGTCTCAATGCTCAAGAAAAACTGGCCCTGAGCCTCCGTCCAGGAGGGATCCTTTCTATTTTTCCCCTGGGTTCAGGACCCTGGGAACTGGGGAGCCAGGGTCTCAAGTGGCCTCTAGCGGGTCTACCCTGGAGTCGGGGTTTTTTTGGACTGAGTAATGTGCTTCTGGAAGCGGAAGCGTCCCTATGGGTAGAACAGGGGCACTTTTTGGTGATTCTTCCTCGCTCATAAGTCCCAGCTTTGGTACTCAGTTTGAAATCCGTTATGATAAAGTAGCAGTAGGATCCCCACTGAACTGGATAGGTTTGCAACCGTTACCGGATGGTTTGGAGATTTCTACCACGGTACAAAACCGAATCACCCCAAAGGTGGAATGTTTTCCCCTGTGGCCTTGAGAAAGGTCAGGTTGATGTTGGAATAGTCAATGAGGTCTTCAATAAGATAGTTCCTCTGTTTTATAAGTAGCGCTTCTCTGGGGGCGTGGGCTTTTTTTCCAGACTCAGCGGAGTTTCCTTTGCTTCCCTCCTGCCTAAAGGAAGTAAAGAGGTTTACAAAAGCCGCACCAAACTGTTTCAGCTTTGCCTCGCCTATACCGGGGATATTTCCAAAGTTATGAAGGGAAACGGGTATAGCTTTAACCATAGTGGCCAACTTCATTGGTACAGACGGTATAGACCGGCAAGCCTTGTTTGTCCGCCAGTTCTTTACGGTAAAGTACGAACTTTTTCGTAAACCACACATATTTGTTTGCTTTATATTTCTTTGTAATCGACCCGGTTGGCAGTGGAAGGAGAAGGTTTTTTTGTCCCTTGTGTAAATACAATCTTTATGATAAAATAAAAACATAATGAATAAAGAATT
>JAITAI010000223.1 GCA_031284195.1 Treponema sp. | reverse complement strand
TACCAACGACAAAGACATCGTCTTTGTCCTCGACCCTGCCCCGTTCATCGCCGCAGGCGCTGATCCATCCCGTATCGAGGGCTGGCTCTTCACCAAAGTTACCGTAGACGATGAAAAGGGCAAGCCCATTCAGGTAGACAAGCTTTTGAAGCCTTTTGACTTGCAGTAGAACGGTGGAGGAGTATGAAAGCGGTCCCCTATCAGTCGGAGGCGTTAGCTTGTTAGCGGGCGCCTTGAGAGGGCCGCGTTGTTTGGAAGTTCGGCCTAGATACCGTTGGCCCTGCATCTTACTGGGCGGGTTTTTTATACCTTGGGTAGTGCCCTATTCGGCGTCTTTAATCCCTCATACCCCAAAACTTCCGTATCTCTTAAAAGGATCCCGAAAACCCTACCAGTCCAAGCCCTATGGAGCTGACATACCGCTGGGTAAACCAGGTTCCTGTATAACTCAGTTCTAATCCGAACTTATCGTTCAGGCGGAATAGCAGCCCGGCCTTAATGCCGGGAGTGATAAAAACTCTTCCGTATCCGCTAGGCTCACCTGTAACATTGTACCTAAGCCCGGTATTAAGCAGGGGTTCCCAGTTCTCAGAAGTGGACCCCCACCAATACATCTTCCCGTAACACACCGCGGTAATCCGTTCACTCACCGGAACCAAGACCCCCGCATGGATAGGGAAGAAAGTACCTATGAAGCCATCAGTCATTACTTTCGCCTCAAAAAACTCAATACCAAATGCGAAATAGGGGAAGGGGGAAAACGTATACTCCAATCCCCTCACTCCCCCTCCCAGACCTTCCCCATCCCAGGCAAAACTGAATCCTAGCACAGTTGAATACACTTTCGGAGCAGCAACCGGGGGTGGGGAAGGCGGCAGCGGCGGCACGGGGGGTTGGGGAGGTTTCTTTCCCTCCAGCAGATTCCGCACCTTCCGATCCTTGGGGCTTACATCCACGGCATAGGCCGCGGCTATCAGGGCCTCTTCCACCCGCACTGCCCGTACCCTGAACCGGTAGGTATCGTTCATATCCAAGAGATCCCCCAGTATCACCACGCTCCATCCCTGTTCCTTCCCAATAGCCGCAGAAGTCTCGTCCCTTACATCCCCCCGCAGTTGGGCCAGCTTCTCCTGCCGCACCTGCTCAAGGTTCTTCCGCTCGGTTACGGCCAGTTTTTTCCCCTGCACCAAGGCGCTCTCCAACTCCTGCATGATGTAATCATCAAGTTTGCTGTTCCCTGAGTTAAAATCCAGCACCCCTACCACGGTTCCTTCGTCAAAATTCGCCTTGATGGTATTGGCCGCATTCCTAATGGCCTGATCCAGGGACACCTCCGGATCATCGACAGAACCCCCGGCAGCCGCATAAGTCCCCACCAGCAGCCCCAGCATAACCCCTATCCACCGATAGCTCCTCATCCAGTCCCCCTTTTTTACGAATATGTGTCCCAGTTTAAGTTCTCCCACCCCAAAAGTCAACTCGCCTGAACTTGGGGCGGGTGTCGCGAAGCCTTTAGGTTTTGACTGAAAATAAACCGCCCCATTGGTTCGGCTTTGTGATAGAGATACTCCGCTTTACCCTGGGGATTCTACACCCGGTTGATACCGAAGCAGAAAGAGAAGGGTTCCGGAAAGAGCCATGACGTGCATCTGAGTCCCTTGGTAGGCTTAGTCTACATGCTTTTTTACCTGGATGATTCCCTTGTGTTTTGCAGCATGGGTCCCAGGCAGGGATCAGATGGAAATGGGTTTCTTAATCCCCTTGGGGTAAGGCATGTTATGATCCTGGCTTGTTTTGCAATAGCCTCAGAAAAAAATGAAAAAAAGTAATTTTTTTTTAAAAAAGGCTTTACAAATCTTTTTTAATAGAGTATGTTAGTTATAGCTAATTAAGTTACATGTAGCTAACTAGAAATTAGCGGATGAAGGTTTTTGCAGAACCAATAAAATGGCAAGAACCTTATTATAGGAAATTACCAGGGGATTGCTGCTACCTCTCTCAGTAATCCTCTGTGCCTCAGGCGGTAATTGGGTTATTTAAAAATATTGATGCTCTCCATTCTTTTTACCCGGAGGGATACGGTTTCGTACGTCGTATAGAGACAGGGTCTCTCCGGGTTTTTTATGCTCCCCTGTAAGAGCGCAGGGGGCGTCGAAGTTTCCCCTACCCCCATTTTTCTATGTGTTTATCCTGAATTGACCGGTTACCGATGATCCCCATAGCATGTTACAATTAAAATAAATATGAGGCTTTTCAAAATGTCAGATTTTGAACAAAGCTTATATATCTATAGTAAGGAACGATCATGAAATATAAGACCAAACTGCTTGCTGAGCGGTTCACCAAAATGCTTGCTCAATGGCCGGAGGTGGAATGTGTTTCCCTTAACGAGGCCGCCCAGGGGGATATCCTGGATCCCTATTTCGCCTTGATCCTAGACGTATTTTATGCAGGATCTATCCCGGACGAAGAGGAACGGGGTCGCCTGTACGGGGAAGACGTGGCGGCCTTTGAGACTTCCGGCCCGGCTGATAAGGATCGCTTCCTTATCGGAGGGCTTCCGGTCAGACTGGAGTATAAATCTACCCAGCAGATCCAGACCTTGGTTTCTATGGCATCTACCGACTCGGCGTCCTTGTGGATTATCAAGGATTCAGGCACCTACGGGTTCTATAGGTTGACCCAGGGGGAGCTTCTTTTTCATCGGACCGATTGGATCCAGGACATACGAAAGCGACTACTCAACCTGGATGATACCTTTTGGGTGCAGATGCGGTATATCTATCAATCCAAGATGGAACATTTATTGAACGACCTGGGGGCGGCGTTTCTTCAGGAGGATGATTTCAATTACCTCATTTCCTCTGCCCTCTTCATTAAAACCGCCTGTCTTACCCTGTTTTGTATTAATCATCAATTTGAGCCATCCCATCGGGCCTATTATAAACAGACCCTGGAACTCCCGGTTTTACCTGAAGCCTTCCGGGCCCAGCTTGAAAGCTTTCTGCGGGGGGATCCAGAAATAACCAATGAACGGAAATATTCCCTTGCTCAACGGATAGCCCGAAACATCGTCGCCCTATAGTAGGGTAAGAGGAGATAACCATGTTGGTACCTGCCAAACTACGGTATCCGGTCTTACTGATCTTTTTGGCCGGTCACCTGGGGACCAGTTCCTGTACGTATAAGGAACTGGTGGCATTTCCCTTTTATGGCACAGAGGACAAGACCCCCTTATACGGTCTTTCCCAAGTAGCCACATCAGGGGCGCTTCCCCTTTCCAAACCGGAAGTATTCGAATATGTGTTTGAAAAGACCTTGCCGGTTCCTCCTCAAGGGGCTTTGGAAGTAGCGTATAGGATCCGACCGGTAGACGGAACCAATGCAGGGACGCCTCCCTATCGGATCACCTTCATCATCGAAGGGGAAGCCGCCTGGGTCCTTCCCTATGACGCTTCTTTTCTCGGTATGGATACCAAACCGAGCCGTATCCGCTATGTGATACCGGTTAATACCGGATTAGAAAAGATACGTCTCCAGGTTGCCTCAGAATCAGGGGACAACACCGATTCTCCTGTATCTGATGAGATTCCTGCTTGGATCTTTGAACTGCATTCTCTGAGCCTCGTAAACCGCTGGTACGGATTTACCCAGGAATTTACCCAAGAAACAGAAACTCCGCGGAATTTCACCTTACGGGCAAGTCCTTTTGTGTTTCAAGAAGAACAGGAGCCCCGGTATCCCTATGGGTTCAGCATAAACCCTCCATCTCAATACCAGATTACCGGAGGGCTTGCAGTATATGCCGAAGGAGAAGCCTCCACGATCCGGGTCAGTGGGGGAAACAGGCGTTTTGATTATACTTCCCAGCATGAGGGATCCGGAGCGTCCTTGTTCATTCCTTCGGGAGCTTTACCCCCTGTTCCCTATCCGCTGAAGAGTAGCGGGAATAGGCAGTTCAAAACCTTCATGCTTATTCCTGCACAGAACCCTTCTTTTCCTGAACATCCAATCATAGCAGATCCCGGCATCATCCTGAACTATCCCCAACAAAACTGGCGGGACCCCCGTTACGAGTGCTTTCAATGGAAAGATTTTCCTTCGATACTCATTTTTGATACCGCTGATTATAAGATCCAGGATGCTCTGTTTAAGCGGCTGGCTTTCTTCACTGAAAAAGCCGGTTTTCGGGGCCGTCTTGCTGCTGACCAGGAGATAGCGAATCTACACGGCTGGAATGCCCATGATTACCGGGCAAAGGATCTGGCCGCCTTTTTCGAGGCTGCCCAAAACACTGGGTTTCCCCTTTCTCAAGAAGAGCGGGAGCTGGAAAGTATACTCCAAGCAGCGGGTATCATAAATCGAACAGAAACCGGCGCTTGGTCAATGGGTACAGGTGCGGTTATTTCCCTTTCCCGGGAATCTCCTGAGTATCTGCGTTCCCAGTTCATGGTCCATGAAGGGTTCCACGGGCTTTTCTTTATTGATGAGGATTTTCGGAATTTCAGCCGTCATCGTTTTGAAACTTTGAATCCCACTGCAAAGGAATTCATCCTTTCTTTTTTTGATTATCAGCATTATGACGTGCAGGATTCCTATTTGATGCTCAACGAGTTTATGGCCCATGTACTCCAGCAGCCCGTATCTCATGCCGCGTCCTATTTTGGGGAATACCTGGCCGCCCGGATCAATGCTTCTCCCTGGCGCCGCACCGTGCTGCCTCCCATGGACGAAGCTTCTCATACCTGGCCGGACATTGCCCGGGCCTTCCATACTGAAGCGGGAGCCTTCTCTGCGTATGTGAACCAGCGCTGGGGTTTTGCAGCCGGGAAGGTCAACCGAATTACGGTCCGGTGAATGTGGCGTCTTTCGATTCTCTGCATCGTGAGACGACGGTAGCTTATTTAAAAAGCGGCAAAAAATTTTGATCCGTAAAATACGCTTCGTATACAATGCGAAAAAAGGGGTATATACGAAATGAGTCGTATATACTTGAGTTATGCGAAATAAAAACCCAAATTTTTTAAAAAGGAGCGTACCGCCATCCGTGGCAGCGCAAAATATCTTGACATAAATGAAAATTGAAGATAAAATAGCTAAAAAACTTTTGGAGATGTAGAATATGACTTTATTAATCGTTTCTATTATTTTAAACATTATCCCCATTATTGTTTTACCAATGTTGTATAATAATCTTCCCAATGATATTCCCGCATACGTTGATTTTTTAGGAAATGTAATGGTTTCAGTTGAAAAAAACAATTTAACAATATTACGGTTGCCTTTGATGGGGATAATTTTCTCAATGGTTTGTTTCATAATGTATACAGTAAAGTTACCTGATATAAAACAAAAATATAACAAAATTATTTGGTCAATAGTTGCATTTATTGGGTCAATAAAAATGGGAGTAACATCCATTGAAGTATGTCTTTATGAAAATTTGGAATATATAAAAATATTTAGAATACTTGTATTTGTATTATCTGGAACTGGAATAATAACATTATTATATGATGTTATAAAAATATACAAAAATAAAGTAAAAGTTGTTCAGTATAAAAACGGTTTAAATAAAATGAAAATAATAATTGTTGGGATATTGTTATTGGTATATGTTTTAATAACAATAATACCAGTATATAAATATATAATATAAAGAGCACGCCCGCTGTCCATGGCGGGCACTTCGTAGGGGTTTTTACTTCGCATAACAGGATTGTTTATACTTAGAACTTAACCCTAAATAATATCAGCCTTACGGAAAGCGATAAAAGCACCGGCAAACATAAGCAAGCCTTCGTATGACGTTTTCAGTTTTTCAAAGCGTACCAGCAGTTTTCGGAAGCAATGTATCCAGGAATGGGAAACATCCATAACCCCCAGACGGGCCGTATAGTCCCCGTTGGTCTGTTTTTCGGTTCTCTCCTCTCCCCAGCCTTTGCGGTGAAGGAATGAATCTCCGTAATACGACTAGTTCTAATGCCACTATACCCTTGGTCACGACCTAGCTATTGATGATGTTCAAATATAGCAGGGCGAATACTAACGAACGCATTCAGGCGGGTTTCAAGCGGGGATACTTCGTGCCGGTTACCACCAGGGACCGGGGTACTCGTCTACGAGCATAGGGGGGTTGCTGCCGTTTTTTCCCCGGTCAGTGTACGGTTTCTGGTGCCCAAGGTGCGGTGGTCATACCGCCATCGGCGCTTACCCTTGGATACCGGCGACTTCCTCATATGAGGCAAGAGCGGCAATCCACAGGGCCTTGAAAAAGCCTTCTTCACCCCAGAGCCGGAAATACCGGTGGACGGCGCTTGAAGCGCCAAAGTCCTGGGGGAGCGCTTTCCCTGGTATTCCGGTACGCAATACATACCAAATTGCCTCCAGGGTCTTCCGTGAGTTCAGCGGAGTCCCTCCTCCTCCCGGTTTTCGCTGGTAGTTCTTATTCGGCTTCCCTGCTTTACCGGGCAGTACGGGCGCTGCTTTTTTCCAAAAAGCGTCCGCTATCTCCCATGATTTCTTTTGTTTCTTGGTTCCCCCTCTTGTTCTTTTATCGGAGTGTTAGTATTGATTATTTAGGGATAACTTCTAAATCAGATAGGATGGAGTAGAATAGAGAGCATGGAAAAGCACCAAACAGTTACGGATATAGAATAGGGGAAGCGCAAACGCATACGACGTGAAGTATTTTTGGATACGAAGGAGCGGCTTATACCGTGGAAAGAACTTGAGGAGGAAATAAGCTCATACTATTTTCAGGGAAAACGCGGACGTCCGCCGAAAGGGATACAACCCATGCTGAGGATGTACCTGCTGTAGATATGGTTCAACCTAGCGGACGAGGCGGTGGAAGAACAGATTTACGATAGTTACGCGAGGAAGTTCATGGGGTTGGATTACAGCCGGGAAGGGGCGCCGGATGCGACAACCCTGCTCAACTACCGGCATGTACTTGAGCAGCACGGATTATCGAAGCAATTCTTTGAAAGGGTGAACAAAGGGACAGGAGAAGATAATGGGAGGAGAGAGCATACTAGATGCAACCATCATAGAGGCTCCTGGGTCAACGAAAAACGGCGCAAAGA
>JAITAI010000208.1 GCA_031284195.1 Treponema sp. | reverse complement strand
TTGTACCCCGGATCCAGCCCTACCCGGTACAGCATGGCGTCAACCTTTTTGATACGGTCCTGTTGTGTACCGATCCCATGTATGCTCAGGGGCTCTTCCATAAGCCAGCCGATAGTCTTGGCAGGATTAAGGGCTGCTCCGGGGTCTTGGAAAACAGCCTGTACTTTTCGTGCCAGCGCCTTGGACCGTCTTAGCCGTCCCTGTGGATTCTGCGGCAATCCGTCTATAAGGATATCTCCTTCATAGGCGATAAGCCCCAAGATGCTATTTCCCAGGCTTGTTTTACCGCAACCCGATTCCCCCACTAGGCCGAAAATCTCCCCCTGACCGATTTCTAGGGTGATATGGTCAAGTACCGGTTGAATTACTTCCCTGCCAAACACCCCATACGAGCGGGTACGATAGGTGTTGGAGAGATTTTTTATTACTACCAAGGCATTAGACATATTCGGTTTCCCTCATACAGTATACCTGGTGGTCTCCACTCAGACTCAAGGGGTTCGGAAAACGAACCCTACACTGAGCCATCGCCCTGCTACAACGAGGGGCAAAGGGACAACCCTGAGGCTTTTCCTCGATAGAGGGAACCTTACCGGGAATACTGATCAGGGGTTTGCCTTTCCGTTCCTGCTGAGGGATGGAACCCATGAGTCCCTTGGTGTACTCATGGCGGGGATCCGCAAAAACCGCCTCCACCGTGCCTTCTTCCAGGACCTTTCCTGCATACATGACCAAGAGGCGATCACAGAGACGGCTTATGACCCCAAGATCATGGGAAATAAACAGGATGGACGTACCTAAGTCCTGATTGATCCGTTTCAACCGGTGAAGGATCTGGGCCTGGGTGCTCAGATCTAAGGCGGTGGTGGCTTCGTCGGCTATAAGCAGCTTGGGCTTGCATACCATGGCCAGGGCAAGCAGCACCCGCTGCCGCATTCCCCCTGAAAGCTGATGAGGGTAGGCAGCCGCAAGTTTTACCGGCTCTGGGAGGCCGAGTTCGCTCATCATATCCAGGACCTGTGCTTCTATAAGCCCCTTGTTTTTCCTTCCATGTAAGCGTAAGGGTTCTGCAATTTGCCGTCCTATGGTAAGTACCGGATTAAGGGAACTCATCGGTTCCTGAAACACCATGGATAGAGCCTGCCCCCGAATACCGCAAAACTCCCGTTCTGAAAGACCCCGAAGATCAAGTCCATCAAAGCGGATGGTTCCCCGGGTAACCTGGATACCAGGAGGAAGCAAGCCGAGGATGGAGAGGGCGGTAAGGGTTTTGCCGCATCCCGATTCCCCAAGGATCCCCACCATTTCTCCGGCTTGTACCTGAAACCCTATATCATCCACCCCTAGCAGGTATCTTCGACCCTGCCGAATCCCCACCGACAAGTGCTGTACCTGCAATAAGGGGCTCCTGCGTGCAACCGGTTTCACCGCTGCCGAATACCTTCACCGATACCATGAAAGGCAATGACCGTTATCATTATCATCATCCCCGGGGCCAGAGCACACCACGGGGCATTAAAGAGAAAGTTCTGGGATTCTGAAAGCATCCGGCCCCAGCTTGGGATCGGCGGCTGTATACCCAGGCCCAGATAACTCATGGTGGCTTCAGCCAAAATAGCATTGGACAGACCCAGAACCGTAGCGGAAAACAAAGAAGGCTTGAGGTTTGGCAGAATATGGACAAAGATGATGCGAATATGAGAAGCGCCCATAAGCCCTGCGGTTTTTATGAAATCTCGATTTTTGTATTCCAACGTTCCGCTCCGCATGATCCGTACATAACTAGGGATAAACAAGATAAGTAAGGCAATCATCAGGGTATGAGGTCTATTGTCCATGAGGGAAACCATCATCAGCGCCATGAGGATCCCCGGAAAAGAACTCAGGGTGTCCATGAGGCGCATAAACACTTCATCCCAAAGCCCCCCCTGATAACCAGAGATAAGCCCCAAGGAAGCGCCGATAAGGACGCTCCCTAGCACCGTACCCATGGCCACCAGCAAGGTATACTGGGCTCCCGTCATGATCCGGGAAAACACATCCCGGCCAAAATTGTCGGTTCCCATAAGATGCTGCCACCCTGGAGGGATAAAACGCTCTGATGGGGCCATCCGGTTATAATCATAGGGGGTATAAAAAAAACTCACCCCGCCCATACCCACCACGAGTAAGCCCAAGACAAGTCCTATCTTGAAGTCAATGTTCCCTGGTACCTGCATAGATCCTATCCATCATTAACACAAGCCACACATCCCACTCCATCTGCTAGAAACAATGAAGGTAACAAGGCAACATTACAAGGCGCTTATTTTATAATTTGATTTTGCAATTCATCCTTTAAGGTGTTTGCCATGGGCAAGAAGGTCGCTATGGTTACGGCTCCAGATATAGCGCCTCCAATTAAGGGCACGATCTTGCCGATACCTTTAGCCAGTCCCTGTTTGGCCAGGTTAGCTCCCAGCACCTTGGCCACCTGCTTGGCTATTTGGGGTAAGCCGATTTTTGCCAAAGCAATCACCGGAAGCTTTCGGGTGGTTTCTTTGCACAAAATTTCCGACATGGGCTTTAATGCGCTATTTGCTTCTTTCGCGCCGCTCATGATACCGATGAATATGGTTAAGACCGCGAGGAAAGCTTCTTTGTCCTCTGCCCCCTCAGTATCCACCTGCAAATCGGGCCACCCATAGATGTATGCCAATTTTTGGGCGATGACGATGACGTGATAATAATATTGAGCCAAATCTGCGGGTATGGTTCCCGCCATAGCGATTCCCCCCGGAAGTCCCGCAAGAAATGAGGTGCCTGTTACAATGGTCGTATGGGACCGTATCGCCCCGTCCGCTATTTTATTCAGGGCATCAATAGGGATCCCGGCCTTTCCAGGCCCTTGGTCCAGGATCTTGGCCAGTTCATCCCCTGTATATTTCGCAAATTCCTTTTCTAAGAAACTCGTCCTATCTACCCGGGCACCGGGCATTTTTAGGGCTGTATCCAAAATTCCATACCACACGCCACTACTTTCTTTTTCTTCATCGGCCATGTTTTAACTCCTTACGAGAAAATATAATTATATAATATAATTATATCTTATCTATTGTCAATAGTATGCGGTGTTTCATTGAAAATATAATGCTTATGTACCTATTCTGAAAAAGAACCCCCCAAAATACACGGAAGAAATAAGGAAAAGAGAGAAAAAACAACCCCCCATACCCTTTTTTCTTTGAAATATGATCTAAACCTTCGACAGGGTTGCTATTTTTCATAAATACCCCTTTTTTAAGGGGTTGGTACTCATAGAACAGTCTCTATTTTTTGTGAATCAAGAACGGTTCTTGAACAGGGAGCAATCTTGCAAAATACGCATCCCTTCCACGTAAAACCCCTCACTATGAGCTTCATCACGATCCATTTTAAAAACAGCCTCAATTTACAGAGAAATACCATCAACGTATACGGTTAAGCTATTCCTTATCGCGTCATACTTCTCAGTATCTGTCTCGTCTGTACCCATGCCGCCCTTTCAGAAACCCAAGACCCCTTTATAAAGTAAATAATACCACCATCGTTCCTATAAGGGCCAAGCCCGTAACAAGGTATACCCACATTGGTAATGATTCGGTTATCTGCTCAGCTTCCTCCATCGACGAAAACACCCCGCACGAGGACGCCTTTTTTTTTGAAGTTCCCTCACCATGAGTAGAATAACCACACGACGGACAACAATCCTTAAAATAATCCAATGATCCGCTGAAACCGCAGGCAGGGCACCGTACCGAACCAAAAGACTTCCCACATCGAGGACAACTCAGCGCTTCCCGATCCACCTCTATCCCACAGTTATCACAAAAGAACCGAAGCCTCTCAGAGGAAACCAACTCCGCTCTTGAAACTTGATCTGTGGCTTTCATAGATGGTTTACTTCCGGCTTAACCAGCTATTTTCTTCTCAAAACCATTCCCGCTACCCGGCTTCTCTGTATCTGTTTTGGCCTTTTCTGTCCCTTGTTCCGCAGACGCTGCCGCGGTCTTGGTATCCCCCTGGGGCTCCTGCCCTGCTCCTGAAGCAGGTTTAACCGAACCTGCAGCGGCACTTCCCCCCTGCTTATCGGTTACATAAAAACCAGAGCCCTTGAAGATGATACCGCTTCCGCCATTAATGAGCCGTCTCAAGGCTTGACCGCATTGAGGACAACTCGTAAGGGGTGCATCACTCATACGCTGAAAAACATCAAAAGTATAACCGCAACTTTTACATTCATATTCATAGGTCGGCATAACGTATTCCTCTATAATTACACGCTTATTCTAGGTCTTAGGGTATCCAGATTACCTGGACCCTTAAATTAGTTAGAGTATAATGAGAACTGAGTAAAAAGTAAAGCTACCCCCTGGGCATCCAAAGTACCGGTCCATAGGTTTAACGCGGCTCCATCCTGGACCGGAGGATAGGCGAAGAAAACCGTTTCCCATGTGTTGAGATCCAGATTGGCCATAAAAAGGCGGGCTATGGAAAAAAGGCTTACCAAGGCTTTGGCCTCACTTACCGAAGGAGTTTCAATCCGGATCACCCCTTGGTAATACGCTTCCGATTGCCGTAGGCTAAACAAGACCTGCCCTGCAGGAATCTGGAGGGGTATTTCTAGGGAATGTAACAGTTGATTGAAAGGCATCGCGCCTTCAGTAAGCCAGCCTGCGAGCACTGCATGTTCAGAGAATGAGGTGAATGCTTCAGGGGCTTGAGGAAAAGAAACCCCCGGAACAGGTACCGGATCACCGTCTGAGATAAAGACTTGTTCAGGATTCAGTAAGATCGAAATACCCCTTTGAGGGGAATGCCAGTAGGAAACGCCGGTTTCAGAGCGGCGTTTCTTCCATGCAGCGCTGAAGGCAAAGGATAGAGACGCCTGAAAACTAGGGTAACGGCCCCGGGCTGCTACCAGGAAATGCCGGGGACCCCCTTTTGGGTACAAAGCCGCCACTGCCGAAGTGGTTTTATCTAAAGCCGCTGCGATACTCCCTTTGTTTCCCCCGATACGCTCTAGAGAAATTGCATCCAGGATGGGCCGGGCCTTAACCGTATCCACGTACAGATACGCCAACGCTCCTTGGGGGAAGCCCGCAAAGGACTCTGCTTCCGGGAGAACCTGCGTCTTGGGGCTGGTTGCGCAGGCGGCAAACAGCAAGGCGATGCCAAGGGGAATAAACCGTCCCACACCGCAAAATTCCCAGGCCGCCCTTACCAATAGCACAAACCTATACTTTTTCAAGTTGCACCTGCCAAATTTCCTCTCCAGCTTCTATCTTATGCGTCGCGGTTCCTTCAGCCCAGCGTACGTCCTGGGCAAGGGTTTCCGCTGCCACGTAATCGGCAAAACAGGTCCAGGCCGCATGTAACCGAGGAGAACCAAAGAGCTGCAGTTGTATACGGTCGGTAACTGCAAGGCCCGATTCTTTGCGAAGGTTCTGCACCCCCCGGATGAGATCCCGCACATCCCCTTCTTGGGCAAGCTCTGGAGAAATCTCCGTGTCCAAGGCTACCGTGAGGGTTCCTTCGTTTACCACCTTGAGGTGGGCTTTCTCAATACGCCGGATGTCGAGTTTATCCGCGGTAATCTCCACTATCCGGTGCTGGAGGTCCCCTGCTTCGGGTATTTCTAGGGAAAGGGTAGCCCCCTCTAAAAGCCCCTGGATTTCATCCTGACTCAGGGCCTCAATGCGGGCAGCTGCAGCCTTCATATCCTTGCCCAGGGTTTTACCCAGGATCCGGAAATTTGCCTTGACCTCGTATACCACGAGCTCCTCCTCATTGTCCCGGAAGACCACCTCCTTCACATTAAGCTCTTCCCGGATAATATCCTCCATTTCCACGAGCACCTTCTTCTCCTCTCCTTGGCGGGTTACCAGTTCCACCCGCCGCAAGGGCTGGCGAACCTTGATGTTATACTGGGAGCGGAGGGAGCGACCCATGGAAACCGCGTGCTGCACCGCAGCCATCTTGTATTCAAGCTGCTGGTCCCGCCGTTCTCGCCGCACTTGGGGAAAATCCGCCAAATGTACCGACTCCGGTTCTTCAGCCAGACGGAGGTTCCCCCAAATCGCTTCGGTGGTAAAGGGCATGAACGGCGCGGCTACGGTAATCAGGGTTTTGAGCACATCGTAGAGGACCCCATAGGCTTCGGCCTTGTCTGTATCGGCAGCGCCTTCACTGAAACCCCGCCAGAAACGCCGCCGGGAACGGCGAATATACCAGTTGTTGAGCAGGTCGATAAACTCCAGAATGGGATCCACTGCCCGGGATAAGTCATATCCGTCCAAAGCGCTGCCTACCTGCTCCACCAGGTTCTCCGCGGTCGAGAGGATCCATCTATCCAGGGGATTGGCAGGATTCTCAGGGGCCCCATTAGGGCTTACCTTATCGATATTCGCATAGGTTACAAAGAAACTGTAGGCGTTCCACAAGGGGATAAGGATGCTCTTCATCACCTCTCGCACTCCCTCATCGCTGTAACGGAGATCGTCGGCTTTGACGACCCCTGAGTGCATGAGGAAGAGCCGCAGGGCGTCTGCGCCAAAGGTATTCACCACCTCCAGGGGGTCGGTGTAGTTCCGCAGGTGCTTGCTCATCTTTTTGCCGTCCTTAGCCAGGACCAGGCCGCTGACAATGCAGTTCTTGAAAGCCGGTTTCTTGAAGAGGGCCGCTGCCAGGATCGTCAAGGTGTAGAACCAACCCCTGGTTTGATCCAGTCCCTCGTTGATAAAGTCCGCGGGAAAATGACTATCGAAGAAAACCTGATGCTCAAAGGGGTAATGGTTCTGGCCATAGGGCATGGCTCCAGACTCAAACCAACAGTCCAGGACCTCGGGGATCCGGTACATGAGGCCCCCACAGGCGCAGGGGATGGTAATGGCATCTACAAAATGCTTATGCAGATCTTCCGGGTCCTTCCCAGAAAGGGCTTTAAGTTCCTCCCGGCTCCCCACACAGAGGGTCTTACCGCAATCCGGGCACTTCCAGATAGGCAGGGGATTACCCCAGTACCGGTTACGGCTGATGGCCCAGTCCCGGGCGCCTTCCAGCCATTTCCCGAAACGCCCGGTTTTGATATGCTCAGGAACCCAGTAGATCTGACGGTTGGCATCGAGCATATCCTGTTTAATCCGCTCCACATTGACAAACCAGGACCCCACTGCCCGGTAGATCAGAGGACTCCCGCAGCGCCAGCAGTGAGGATAAGCATGGAGAATCTGATCCCGCCGGAACAGTTTCCCTTCGGCTTTGAGCCGCTCCATGATAGGCTTATCCGCGGCTTTGACGAACAGCCCTTGGTAATCCCCTACTTCTGAGGTGAAACGGCACTCCGCATCCACCGGACAGATGACCGGCACTCCCGTACCCTTCAAAACCCGCTGGTCTTCTTCGCCAAAACCCGGCGCAGTATGCACAATGCCCGTGCCGTCGCTGGTGCTCACAAAATCCCCAAGATAGGTTCTAAAGGCATGAGGAGCGTCCTTGAAATAAGGGAAGAGGGGCTCGTACGCAATCCCTAGCAGTTCCCGGCCCTTTTTTGTCCACCTTACCTTATAGTCTGCCGGGTTTTTATAATAGGCCGAAAGCCGGGCTTCGGCGAGGATGTACTGGGCATCCCCATCCTGGATCAGCACATAGTCGATATCCGGCCCCAAGGTGAGGGCTACATTGGAAGGCAGGGTCCAAGGGGTAGTAGTCCAAGCCAAAAGATAGGTGTTCTTTTCTCCAGAAGAACTTTCCGGAAGTGCGCTTGTTACCTTGAAACGGACCGTGATAGCCGGATCATGGACATCCTGATACCCCCCCAGGTTAAGCTCATGGTTGGAAAGCACCGTGGCGCACCGGGGACAATAGGGTAAAATGTAGTGCCCTTCATAGAGGAGCCCTTTGTCCCAGAGGGAACGCATGACCCACCAGATGGTCTCCATATAGTCCCGGTCCATGGTCTTGTAGTCGTGATCAAAATCAACCCACCGGCCCAGCCGGGTGATGACCTCCCGCCATTCTTTGACGTACCGGAGCACTGCGGCCCGGCAGGCCTCGTTAAAGGCCGCGATTCCGTACTGTTCAATGTCGGTCTTGGAATTGAGACCCAGCTCTTTTTCGATGAGGTTTTCCACCGGCAGGCCGTGGCAGTCCCAGCCAAAACGGCGCTCCACCTTCTTACCTTTCATGGTCATGTATCGGGGGATAATATCCTTGATGGTACTCGGTACAAAATGGCCGAAATGGGGAAGCCCCGTGGCAAAGGGGGGGCCGTCGTAGAACACGTATTCTTCTGCGCCTTCCCGCCTGATGAGGGACTGTTCGAAAATATGATGGTTTTTCCAAAAATCCAGGACAGCTTCTTCCATCTGGGGAAAATGTACTTTGGGGTCAACACTGGTATACACTAGGATTCTGCTCCTCTAGA
>JAITAI010000207.1 GCA_031284195.1 Treponema sp. | reverse complement strand
GAAACCAATCCCTAAAATTCTGGATGACTTCATCCAGACTGCCGGTTATCACCGCACATAGCCCTGCCTATGCTGACCCAGTGGGGGAAGGCTTCTTGCCTCACCGTCAACGGCAAGCTGGTCAAAGTCAAAAGGGGACCGGGAGGAAACCGGTCTACGAATCAATCCAACCACTCCGCTTTGCCTTGGGTCTTTTGGGGACCGGTACGATGGGACAGCATGTTCACAGCCTCTGGCTCTCCTTATCCAGGAATAGATGCCCTGCTATTAGGGCTATTTACCCTCACCACCACGGACGTTTATTCCGCTAGGATCTTCCATTATACCACCCTTAACAAGGCGTTTGGACCTTCCATGCCTCAAAGACAGCTTGAACACCGTTCCCCTCTCTTTTCAAGCGTTCTACCGTGATAAGGGCAGCGAATTTATCAATCATGCCGTGGAACAATGACTCGGAACATCCGGTCCCTTTACGTCAAGTATGACTTTGTTTGACAATCAACCATACTTGGGGGATCCCTTTCGGATTTCTTTATAAAAGTAAAAGCTCATTCCCTAGAAAGGTAACATTTTCAAACCTTAGGGGAATGAGCAGATTTTTTTACAGCGCTTTGCTCCTTAATTAAGAAGAATCCTTCGGGACAAGACCCCTCCTTAAGAGACAGAATCTTACCCCTGAAGTGTTTTACTTAGAGCTTAAACAGGAGTTCTTCGTAACCCGGGAAGGGCCAGGCATTCTTGGCTACCAGTTTCTCCAACCCATCCCCCCGGGCCCGGACCGCATCCATAGCAGGTCGTACTTTCTCAAAATACGCCTTAGCCTTGGTAAAGGGGTCCTCCACTTCCTGAGCCTCTGCCAAAACCGTTTCCAGCTTGGCAGTTTCATCGTAAAGTTCTGCTGCAAGCTCAGCAATGCGCTTGACCCGTTTTGCCTGGGGTATATTGGTGGCCCCCACAGCGGCCAAGGCAGCTGCGTCTTGGGCGAGCGTACCTGCATAGGTGGTGGCTGCTGGGAATATGTAACGTCGAGCCATATCTATGGTAACCCCGGCTTCGATATTTATCTGTTTGGCATATTTTTCCAGATAAATATGATACCGGCTTTCCATTTCATCCTTGGAGAATACCTGATGAGCTTCAAAGAGGGCTATGGTTTCGCTTCGGGTAAGCACGGAAAGGGCGTCTACCGTGTTCCGCACATTGGGGAGCCCCCGCCGTTCCGCTTCCCGGACCCATTCCTCTGCATAACCGTTACCATTGAATACCACTCGCCGGTGTTTGGCATAGGATTCTTTGATGATAGTCTGAATCGTCTCGTTTTTATTAGCCCCTTTCTCCAGTTTATCTGCAAATTCGGACAGTACCTGGGCCACTGCCACATTAAGATAGGTATTGGGAGTGGCAATGGACTGGGAAGAGCCCACCATACGAAACTCAAACTTGTTCCCTGTAAAAGCAAAGGGACTGGTCCGGTTCCGGTCAGATACGTCTTTCGGCAAATTGGGCAGGCTCGTAACTCCTAGCCTTATCACCGCTCCCCCTTCGGTTTTAACGCTACTTTTTCCTTCTGCAATGTTGTCCAAGATTTCGGTTAAAGGTCCGCCAAAGAAAATGGAGATGATAGCTGGCGGTGCTTCATTAGCCCCCAACCGGTGATCATTGGCGGAAGTGGCTGCAGAAGCCCGGATTAAAAGGGCATAGCGGTCCACTGCTTCCACCACTGCCGCAGCAAAAAGGAGGAACCGGGCATTAGACTCAGGGTTCGCCCCAGGATCAAAGAGGTTAATCCCGTCATCAGTAGCTATGGACCAGTTGTTATGTTTCCCAGAACCGTTTATCCCAGCAAAGGGCTTCTCGTGGAGTAAACCCTCCATGCCATGCCTGCGGGCCACGCTCTTGATGGTTTCCATAACCAACTGGTTCGCATCCACTGCTGAGGTGATATTGGTAAACACCGGGGCAATCTCAAACTGGTTAGGGGCCACTTCGTTGTGCTGGGTCTTGGCTGCGATTCCCACTTTCCACAGCTCGGTGTTGAGTTCCCGCATGAATCCTGCGACCTGTTCCTTGATGGCCCCAAAATAGTGATCCTCCATCTCTTGACCCTTGGCAGGCATAGAACCAAACACGGTCCTACCGGTGAGGATGAGATCCGGCCGCTGGTCATAGAAGGCTTTATCCACCAGGAAGTATTCCTGTTCCGGCCCCACCGTGGGGTACACCCGCTTAGCAGTATCGTTTCCCAAAGCCCGCAGCACTCGAATCGCCTGTTTGCTCAAGGCGTCGATGGACTTGAGCAAGGGAACCTTCTTGTCCAAAGCTTGGCCGTAGTAGCTGATAAAAGCAGTAGGTATACATAGGGTTGTACCGGTTTGATCCTGCTTGAGAAAAGCAGGGCTGGTAACATCCCAGGCAGTATATCCCCGGGCCTCAAAGGTGGCCCGCAGCCCCCCGGAAGGGAAGCTGGATGCATCCGGCTCACCCTTGATCAGTTCTTTGCCGGAAAACTCCATGAGGACCCGTCCGTCCATAGTAGGGGCAATGAAGGAATCGTGCTTCTCTGCAGTAAGCCCGGTGAGGGGGTGGAACCAGTGGGTGTAGTGACTTGCGCCCTTGGCCAAGGCCCAATCCCGCATGGCTGCGGCTACCACTTCCGCGACTTCCAGGGTCAATTCCTTTTCCCCTGCCTGAACCGCCAGGATTTCCTTATAAATATTCTTAGGCAGTCGTTCCCGCATGACTGCATTAGAAAAACAGTTAGAGCCGTACAAAGCGGCTACCGGCGTCTTGGTAAAATCAACAATACTCATGCATCCTCCCTAATAAAACAAGCAAATAATCCATGGTAATAGTAAGCAAAAAATGTGCCAAATATATAGAGGAACTGAAAGGAGTTTCTATTACTCTGGCGTAATTGTATCCACTATAAAACAGTATGACCCGCTTGTCGAGGGTTGGCCCTCTGCTGTCTAGGACTTGGGCCTCTCCTTTATATAACTTGAGGCATGTTCAAAATCTAACCTTTTGAACATGCCTCACCGAAAAATATCCACCGATTAACCGGAATTTTTCATACCACTATCCTTCTTAATCCATGAAAATCCGTAGCCCCCTTTCCTTCTGTAAGCAAGAAATAGAAAAGTTTGGAAAGGGCAAAAGGAACTATAACCTACCAACCCTGTTATCCCTATTACTACAAATAGGTAGGAAGATACCGGGAGGGCATGGAACCGGCGCCCTCCCAAAGGATTAGCCAATAGCTACGGATCCGGTCTCCCCGGTCCGTATCCGAATACATTCCTCAACAGGAAGCACAAAAATCTTTCCATCTCCAATCTCACCGCTCCGCGCGCCTTTGATGATGGCCTCTACCGTGGGTTTTACGAAGGTATCGTTCACCGCAATTTCAATACGGACCTTCTTTAAAAGGTTGACTTCTGTTTCAACCCCTCGGTACTGCTCGGTATACCCCTTCTGCTGACCGCAGCCCATGGCATTGGTAATCGAAATCTTATAGACCTCAGCCTTGTACAGTTCCTGCTTAACCTCATTCAACACATGAGGTTGTATATAGGCAATAATGAGTTTCACGGAATACCTCCTTACATGTTGCTGAATATCTGGAAGCCTGCATAGGCTTCTGTTTTGTGCTCGGTAATATCAAGGCCCATGAGTTCGTCCTTGGGACTAACCCGCAGTCCCAGGATAGCCTTGATGGCCAAGAAAAGGATCAGGCTGGTGAGGGCAGCCCAGAGCCCTACTGAAAGGATCCCCACCAGTTGTATCCTTAACTGACGGAATCCACCTCCATGAAACAAGCCGACCGCAGTTCCTTCCATATTACCCCAGAGCCCTACCGCCAAGGTACCCCAGATACCGCATACAAGATGCACCGAAGAGGCTCCTACCGGGTCATCGATCTTGAGGACCTTGTCGATGAATTCCACTGCACCCACCACCAGTACACCGCCGATAAGCCCTATCACCACCGATGCTGCCGGAGAAACCACAAAACAGGGAGCGGTAATAGATACGAGTCCTGCCAAGGCCCCGTTCATGGACATAGACGCATCAGGTTTCTTGAACCAAATCCAGGAGGTGATCAAAGCGCTCACTGTTCCCGCAGATGCCGCCAAGGTAGTGGTAACACAAACCCGGGCAATGGCGGGATCCATACCAGACAGGGTGGATGCGCCGTTAAACCCGTACCAGCCGAACCACAAGAGGAAGACCCCCAAACAGGCAAAGGTAAGGTTATGTCCTGGGAAGGCCTTCACTGAGATAGTTCCATCCGGCCCTTTCACATACTTACCCTGCCGGGGACCGAGAACCGCTGCGCCTATCAGAGCCGCCCAGCCCCCTACGGAATGTACTACCGTAGAACCTGCAAAATCATGGAAGCCGAGATTTGAAAGCCAGCCTCCCCCCCAGATCCAGTGCCCGGATATGGGATAGATAAAGGCTGAAATAAAACAAGTGTACACCAGATATGACTTAAACTGGGTCCGTTCTGCCATGGCTCCAGAAACAATGGTAGCTGCAGTGGCTGCAAATACCACCTGAAAGAACCAATCCCGGTAAAAGGTATAGTCTCCCATGAGGCCCTTAAAGAAGTCAGAGGTTCCCAGGATTCCCAGGGTATCCGCACCATACATGAGTCCCCAGCCCAAAGCCCAATACACTAGAGCGCCAAAACAAAAATCCATCAAGTTTTTCATGATGATATTGGTGGCATTTTTTGCACGGGTAAGACCAGCTTCAACCAGGGCAAAACCCGCCTGCATGACAAAGACCAGGATCGCCCCACAGAATAACCACACCATATCCAGTGCGTCTTCCAAGGAATAGTCTCCCTCTTGGGCAAAGAGGGAAACCCCGAAATAGAGGAGCAACACTGCCAACACAATAATCTTTTTCCGCACCTTTCATTCCTCCTAAAGGATAATATGGAGTATTTAAGCAAAGGCCGTGCCAATTTAATCGAAGGATCGATTTTTTCCTTGGGTTAAGGTGAAATCATCGGAATTTATACCCCTGTCGAGCCGTTGTACTGGAAGAAGCTGGCCTTTCTGGGCAAGGATAAGTTTTCCATGGTATGGGGTATAGGTACCTTTTCATACATATATGTATGAAAAAAATAATCGTCCTACATTTTTGTAGGATCTATACTGTAGTATAGTGTCCTATCATTCATTTCAACGCCTTTTTCAGCAATTACCCCTATCGGCTGTTCGGTCTCCCTAGGCACTATTAGGGAGTGTTCACATTACGCAAAGTGATACAAATACAGGCCGGATAGATAAAAGCCCTAAACATGCGGTCAAGCTTGTCATAGCGGGTGCAAATCCCTCGAAATCCCTTGAACCGCAAGAAGAACCGCTCTAGCTGATTCCGCTGTTTATACACTTCCCGGTCATACTCCTACAGACGAACCCGACTCCCTTTCGGCGGTACTACCAGATTAAACCCCAACTCCCCTGCCCTAATCCGTGTTCGCTCGTCTTCATACGCCCTATCCATCCCTAAAGTAACCGTATAGTCCTGTTTTTCGATGCTTTCCAAGAGTAACCGCTCCTCTATCGCATCCGGGATGTTTCCTCCAGACAACCTGAAGGCAACCATTCCCCTATGCCCCCTACGGTTAGTCCGTGTATCTTCATTCCATCCTCCACGACTCTTCCCTAGCCCTGGAGACCGTTTTTTTCTGGCCCCATGAATGTCAGGATGTGTTTTAACCGCCGTTGAATCAAGGCAGCATAGTCCAGATAAAAGCAATTTTTCCCCTACCAAGGCATTAAACACCCGCTCCAGTACACCCTTTTGTGCCCAGCGGTTCAATCTGACGTAGATCACCTGCCAATGTCCGAAGGTTTGAGGCAAGTTCCGTCCCTTACCACCATGTTCACATCGGTAGATGAGCGTGTTAAGCAAGGTTTGATTGGCTATTGTGACCTTTCCCCGCTGTTTGGGTAACAATGATTCTATGTACCGGTATTGTTTTTCGGTAAGTTCCATACTTACTTTATCTGTCTTTACGTCTCATTTCTTTAGCGTGAACACACCCTAGGCACTATTAGCAAAGGAGTATTTTAAGGAAAGCGACCAAGATAAATCAGAGGAAGTTCATATTGGATTTTTCATACCATACCGTAAGTCGGCGATGCTCTTTGAGCGTTCCAAATATCTGATCAATAAAAGACCGTTTCTGGTACCTTTGGTTGTCATACACTATCGCTTCCTTTCGGTTCTTCCCTCCGGGGATGAACGGAACATTATGGTTCCACTCCGGGACTCGACAGAACTCATCCCTATCATAGCCCCGATTCGCCATCACCAAATATCCAACCACCTCCCCCACCAATTCCGGCGCTGCCTCTCTGTCGTTCACGTTCCCTCCGCTTACAAATCCTTCCACCACCTGTCGTTATCGCCAGATGAAATTGCACCCCGTTGATCTGCTACCCCCTTTTGGTCCTCCCCCATACCGGTGGACTTTCATCGTGGTGATCTCGATACTGAGTTCCGCACACCCTATCCCCTCCCCTTTTTGCAACTCCATCAGCATGTTCCCCCATACTCCCCCTTCACTGCCCCGGGAAAACCAGTCATAGACCTCATGCCCGTACCCCTACTCCAAAGGCAAATCCTACCACGGGCAACCGGTTCTCCGTATATAGAGTATGCCGCAAAACGCGTTATAATGGAAAACTTCAGGCGAGCGACCTTTTCCCCGAGAGCTCCCCTATATAATGGGCAACACCAGTTCCGTGAACTGCTCTTCGCTTATTGGGTATAGCCGCTCATCCCTCCCCCTATTCCTTTCCCTCCTTTGTCCTTTTTT
>JAITAI010000150.1 GCA_031284195.1 Treponema sp. | reverse complement strand
GCCCACTTGTTTACCCGGGACGGCCTTGAAGCCGGTTCTGAACGGAACTTCTGGGGAACCGCGGAACAGGTAGACATCAATTGGTTTTCCGGGTTTGATTACATTGCCCTGGGGCATCTCCATCGGTTTCAAAAAGCCGGGCCCCGGGCTTGGTATTCCGGCAGTCCCCTGGCCTATGCTTTTGAGGAAGCCTCCTATTCCAAGGCGTTCCTGGCAGTTACTTTGGAGCAGGGCCAAGAACCGGGGATAAACCCCCTTCCGGTGCAGCCCCTGCGGAAACTGAGTACCCTCACCGGGTCTTTCGCCTCTTTTTTCCAGGAGCCCGGGGATTCAGCCTATGCTCAGGTAGCTCAGGACTACCTGGAGATTGTGCTTACCGATTCCGCCTTGGTGGAAAATCCTCTGGCCCTGCTTCGGGGGCGTTTCCCTTGGATCCTATCGGTTAAACAGGAAGCAGCTTTGGCTCGTCAGCTTGTTCTGATACACGGGCAAAGTCCCGCTTTCTGGAACGGCGCTGCGCTCAAGCGGGCCCTGATAGATAAAGATGACTTTAAGGATTTTCTCATGGACATATACGGCGAAGCGGATTCGGATAAAATTGAACTCTTCCAGGAATTAGTACAAGCCATCGAAGCTGCGGAAAATCAAGCATGAAACCGGAACTGCTCAGGCTGGAAAATTTCGGCCCCTTTGTGGGGGAAGTTTGTATTGATTTTAATGCCTTAGACGATATCTTCCTGATTACCGGAAAGACCGGCTCTGGAAAAACCACCATCTTTGATGCCCTCTGTTTTGCCCTCTATGGCAAGGTACCGGGCAGCCGTGGAGGACACCTCGCCCGGCTACGGAGCGATCATGTGGGGGAAGACCAGGAATGTTCGGTTTCCCTCTGTTTCAGCGTTGGGGAACGGCACTACCGGATTGACCGGACCCCTCGGCAGGAGAAACCGAAAAAACGGGGAACCGGGACTGCCATTGCGGAGGAGACTGCGGTACTGTACGAAATGGTTCAGGGAAAGCCGGTCAATCCCAGCGCACGGAAATCCGAAGCAGACCAGAAGATCCGGGAACTTATCGGCTTACAGGCCGAAGAGTTCTTCAAGATTGTCCTGTTACCCCAAGGGGATTTTGCGGAATTTCTCAAGCAGAATACCAATGAACGGAAGGAGGTCCTAGGGAAACTCTTTCCTATTGAGAAAGCTATCCGCATCAAGGAACTGGCCCAGGAAAAAGCCCGGGATGCTGTGGCTGAGGCCCGGGAAGCGGAACGGGTCTTAGGGGATGTGGCAAAACGGGTTTCCTTGGATACCCTGGAGGCGATACGTGCCCAGGCCACAGAGGCTTGGGAAAAAGCCAAGGCCCAGGTTGCAGCCATAGCCGCAGAATCAATTCTTCTAACCCGCATACTGGAACTTAAACAACGGGAACAAGACCTGGCAGGAAGACTGAGGTCCATCCAGGCCGAAGCTGCCCAGCATAACGCAGAGACTGGGGCCATACAAGACCAGGAGGCCCGCTTGTCCCGTTCCCGAAAAGCCCAGCCCTTGAAGGAGTATGTGGTTCTTGAGGCGGAAAAGTGCAAGGAAGCGGAACAGGCTGAGCGGGAACTGGAAAGGGCCCACGCATATACTGCCCAGGCCCAGCAGGCAGCTCAGGAAGCAGACGCTCAGGGGAAAGCGATCACAGCCCTGGAACAAGCAGTCCGGGAATTCCAGGAAAAACGCCCGCTTCTTTTAGAGATAAACCGGGAAGCAGAACTGCTTCGCCGGAATATCCAGGAAGCAGCCGCATGTAAGGCTCAGTGCCTGGAATTGAGCAAAAAAAAGGAGGTCCTTGAAAAAAATCATACCCTGCAGCAGCAGGAACTCCAGAAACTGCAAGCCCGTTCTGAAGGCTTAGAAACCCTGGATGCCCAATGGGAAGCGCTGCGGGATAGTAAGGATACCCTTCTCCATTTGAAAACCTTAGCCGAGGAAGCAGGGGCCCTCCGAACTGAAGAGGGGGCCTTGCAAAGCCGTATCAGTGCCGGGGAAGTAGGGCAACAGGAATTGAGTCAGAGGATACCGGTTTTGGGAACCGCTTTACAGGAACTGGAACAAGAAAAAGATACGGGAGAACGGGCAGATATGGCGGCCCATCTTGCGGCCACGCTTATTCCCGGGGAGCCTTGTCCGGTATGCGGTTCCCAGACGCATCCCTGTCTTGCAGTACCGGTACGCGGGGTTTTTGGTATGGACCAACGGATCGAGTCCCTAGCTCATGCCCTAAAAGATGCTGAACGGGACGCTGCCATTCAAGAAACCGCCTTGGAAGCCCAGGATCAGGAGCTCCGCAAGGTACGGCGCAGGCTTGAAGAACTCCAGAAGATCGCTGCCCAAGTCAAAGAGGCTTCCCTGAGTGCAGGGGATCCGGCATTGGCGGCGTGTTTCCCTTCTGGGAATGTTCTGCCTGATACTTTGGAGGTGTCCCGGCTCCTTAAAACCAGACTTACCCTGCTCCAGGAGCTCAGTTTCAGGCGGAACGAAGCCCGAAAAGCAGGCGCTTTGGTTCCTGGTTTGTATGGGACGCTCCGTGAACTGGAAGGGGTTTTAGGAAAGACCGAACAGGACTATGCGGTTATGGCAGAGAAACACCGGGGTCTTGTGGCGGCTATTGAAGATCTCCAGCAGAAGCACCGCCGGATCCTAGGGGAACAGGGCTTTGGAGAAAGGGGAGAATCTGGGGGCAAGGAGGCCCTCCGCGTTTTGGAACAGGCTATCCAGGAACGGGAGCAGCAGATTAAGGCATACCGGGAAGCCCGGGAACAGGCGGGCCGGGAACTGGCCGGTGCAGGAGCCCGGGAAACTGCTGCCCGGATAAGCCGTGATGGAGCGGTCAAAAAATATCAAGAGGCTGCAGCCGCGCTAGAAGAGGCCCTGGCCTCATCGCCTTTTGCTACTAAGGAGGAACTGAAAGGGGCAATCTTAAGTCCTGACAGGGCAGAGGCTATGGAAACCGCCATTACCCGGTGGCGGGAAGCAGGTACCCGGATTGAATCCCTCATGGCTGAATTGGAAACTAGTCTTGAGCAGCTCCGGTCTGAAGTAGCGGCCTTGGGCAGCGCCGGGGAAGCGGACCCCGGGACGCTTCGGCTTAAGCTTGAGGCTCTGGCCCAGGCCCAGGAACAAGCTGAACTACAGCGGGACCGGGCCCAGGGGGAACTGCTTACCCTTGAGCGGGATGCGGCGCTGTTCCAGGAAGCCACTGAACGGTACAAAATCCTAGCGGACAAGAGCGGTCGCCTCAATGCCCTGGCCACGGATTTAGCAGGGAAAAATCCCAAAAAGCGTTCCTTCGATGCCTGGTTGCTGGGCTTGTACCTCGCAGAGGTTGCTGCCTTTGCTACCAAGCGGCTTGAGCGGATGAGCGAATCCCGGTATGCGCTGATCTTGGACATGCAACGGGAATCTGGTCGAGGTTTGACCGGCCTTGACTTGGCGGTATTCGACGGTTATACCGGTAAGACCCGGCCCTGCGCCACTCTATCCGGGGGTGAAAGTTTCATGGCTTCCATCAGCCTTGCCCTGGGGCTTGCGGATTCCATCCAGGCCCGATCCGGGGGTGTACGATTGGATGCGGTCTTCATTGATGAAGGCTTTGGCAGTCTGGATGAGGGGAGCCTCGACAAAGCCCTGGTAATTTTGGACGAACTGCGGGACCACCGCATGGTGGGGCTCATCTCCCATGTAGGGGAGCTACGTTCCCGGATCCCCTGCCGCATAGAGGTAATCAAATCTAGGGCGGGTTCTTTTTTATGTACCTCTCAGGGTGGGTAGTTGCTTATCGGCAGGTCCCTGGGTGCTTTTCCAGAAACTGAATGTTTTATCGCAACCGGACGACGGTGGACAACAAGAAGATAGGGGAAGCAAGAGGGAAGGAGCGGGGTCAGGGGAGGGTTGAAGTGACTATCCGCCGGAGCAGTATACCGGAGTGGAAAACCGTCTTATAACTACGCTATGCACCGTATTGGTTAACCAGGCCGCAGATATTGAACGTTACCTGAGGCGATAGCTTTACCGGTTATCTAGGCAAAGGAGGAACATCCGGTCAAGGGGAAGTCACCGATAGCATAGTTTTTAACAACGAGGGAGCCGGTGAACAGCTCCGAAGGAGGCATACGAGTAGGGTATTATCTACAGCGATGGAAGCTAGAGGGGTGTCATTATGTGTTTACGAGTGGATGCGGGATAGAGCAGCTGCGGGAGCGGAGTATAGACAAGAGGACAACGCTTATCCTGATGTACTCGATTATTGTGCTGATGATACTGAACATGACGCCTGAAGTACCCTGTTTCTTACTTTGGGGGAAAGGAGCGTGGAAATTATTATACTGCATAGCCAACACGGTGAAGAAAGAACCGCAGAAGCCGTATACGGTAAAGGAAGCAGCGGAAACCTTGTTTCCGAAGATTACCTGGGAGGGCCGAAATGCGCACCCAGTGACGGCCATCCTGGAGTGAAGACGATATGGATAGGACTTATGAAATGATATATTCTGTTGGTTAAGTTTAGCTTGTGGGGAGGGATACGCTATGATATGATGGCCTATGGTACCAGCGAAGCGAGTATAACCTATTCAGCCGTGAAACGGCTCGAAAAAAATTGATTTTTTTGGGTATTTTGGTCTATGGTTCTAAAGAAAAAACGTGGACTTTCAAAATTGGAATTCTATCACCATGCTCGAAAGATGAGAAAGGAATTAACTATGTTCGTTCTCCGTGACTTTAGTGTCCATAACCAGGGAACAAAGTGCAAGGTTGATACCGGTTCCCAGCAGCCTGAAGGCTTTTACGATGAGATTCTGGAGGATTTTTCTCGTAATATTCACCACCTACTGCGAAATCTGATGATGAACATCACGGCAGCGAACACCATCTATCCGGTAAATGACCGGCCGAATTTTTTTTGAAGTGCGAAAATAGCAGGGCATAGAAACGGCATCGTAAACACGGTAGAATAAAGTTACAAAACACAGTCTATCGGACCTTCGGTCCGCCGATGCCGTTCACCCCGTATACCCGGGACGAAAGGCATACGCTCAAGGCAATGGAGGGCATGGGGCTGCCCAAAAGCTATCGGGCCGTGATACGTGGCAAGCATCCAGGCAACATCTATCGCGAGTTGAACCGAAACAGGAGCGGCGGCGTGTATACCGGCAACGAGGCGCAACAGGGGAGTGCGCAAAGGCGCCCGGACAACAAGCCAAGACCCAATCGACTATCTACACCTGTCTGTACCGGGAAAGGGCAAAAGACCCGGAGATGAAAGAGCATTTCCGGCAAAAACGCGCCATCGGAAGGGGGTAAAAGACCGTCGCAGCCAGATACGTGACCGTAGCTCCTTCGATGAACGCCCGAAAATCGTCGAAGAGAAGTCCCGTGCGGGTGAGGGGGACACCAGAGAAAGCGCCGGTAAAAACGTCTACATAGCCACTTTTGTTGACCGGAAGACCAAAGTGCTTCGGGCAAAGATAATACCGGACAAGAGGGCAACAACCGTGAACAAGGCCGCCGTCCGCGCCTTCAAGCCAATATCCGCGCCGATGCGAGACACCCTGACGCTGGACAACGGCAAGGAATTCGCGGCGCATAAAAGCCTGTCGCGAGATCTTGAGCTGGACATCTATTTCGACCATCCCTATCACTCATGGGAACGGGGACTGAACGAACACACCAACGGGCTGATACGGCAGTACCTGTCAAAAAAAATACCGTTTGATAGCCTTACCCAAA
>JAITAI010000113.1 GCA_031284195.1 Treponema sp. | reverse complement strand
GACACTGCTTCCCCTGGAAGGGTCAGATCAGAACTGCGCATATATACACTCTGAAGCTGTGCGACTGACCGCTGAACCCCCCGGTAATACCAATACCCATCTTGCCCCTGTCTGAGGCTTTCCACCTCCCATCCATCGGAAGGCAGAAATGCTCCAAAGGCAGGAACAGATCTTCCCACGGGCTGGGTACTCCCTTTTACCGGAACAAAAACCTGGGGATCCGGAGGGGTTGCAGTAGGCTCGACAAAGAAATCATCCCGATAGAGGAGAACCGCCGGTGTACCGTCGAATACAAAGAGGGACCCTACGGTGTAGTTTCCCCAATAAAGGACATCCGCTATACGGTACAGGCCAATGCTCCTATCCTGTTCAGGGAGGAGGATAAGAAACCCCTCCCGGTTTACCGCCATGGTAAGCCGGTCATCCTGGATAACCATACCGGTGATAAATTTAGCCAAGGGCCAGGGTGTAAAGGGTTTCAGGGAGGCCTCAGCAGGAGATGGGATCCATATCGGTCCCTCAGGACTGGATCCTTCGGGTCCCAATTCAAACCACAAGGGATTATTTCCACTTTTTATACGGGCCACAGGATGCATCCCAATGGTGGAAGCGGATACTGCATCTGGTAGAGGAGGGGTTTCCTGGGGTACTTGGGGGACCATTCCTCCTAAAGACTCAGTCTGAACTAGAGGAGCAGTGTTAGGAAAACGAGTTTTGTACCAGAAAAGGATAAGCCCTCCGAAGATACAGGATAGGGTAATGACCAGGGGAACTAAAAAACCTTTTCTCTGGGCCATGCCTTACTGTACGGGGATCCGGGTATTCTGTCAAACACCCTATACTTGACCATGTGGGTGATTTTCTGGATTTCATCGCGGATTGCCGCTCGGCAATTCGCCACCCCCCGCGCCGCTTTAGGCCGTGCCTATCTGGGTGATTTTTTGGATTTCATCGCGGATTGCCGCAGCCTGCTCAAACTCCAGCTTCTTGGCGTGTTCCAGCATCTCCTTGTTCAAAGCCGCAATGAGCTGTTTCCGCTGGTTCGGAATGAGGAGGTTATAGGACTTCTTGAGGACCTCTATGGACAGCGTAGCCGCATCTTTTTCTTCTGTTGCGTGGCGCACTAGAATGTCGGCAATGGCTTTCTTCACCGTCGTGGGGGTGATGCCGTGGGCCTGGTTATAGGCCATCTGGATCTCACGACGGCGGCTGGTTTCGGCAATAGCCTGGTTCATGGCGTCGCTCATGCGATCCGCATACATCACCACCTTTCCCGCAGCGTTCCGGGCTGCCCGGCCTATGATCTGCACCAGGCTCGTGAGGGAACGGAGGAAGCCGATCTTATCGGCATCCAGGATCCCAATAAACGAAACCTCCGGCAGATCTATCCCTTCCCGCAACAGGTTGATTCCGACCAAGATGTCGAAGGCTCCTTGCCGGAGCTGGGTCAGAATCTCCACCCGCTCAATGGTTTCTACTTCGCTATGGATGTAGCGAACCTTGAGGCCCAGGCCGGAAAGGTAATCCGTCAAATCTTCAGCCATCTTCTTGGTTAAAGTGAGGATCAGGGACCGTTCTCCTGCGGTAATGCGGCGACGAACCTCTCCGTAAATATCCTCCATTTGACCCTCGCTGGGACGGACCTCTATCTCGGGATCCAAAAGTCCGGTAGGCCGGATGAGCTGCTGCACCACCCGCTTTGACTGGTCCAGCTCGGTCTTACCAGGGGTGGCGGAGACAAACACGGTCTTACCCAGGCGTTGGACAAACTCATCGTAACGCAGGGGCCGGTTATCCAAGGCACAGGGAAGGCGAAAACCGTAGTCCACCAGGTTCGTCTTCCGGCTCCGATCCCCGGCGTACATGGCTCCCAACTGAGGCACGGTTACATGGCTTTCGTCGATAAAGGTGAGATGCCCTGGCGCTCCATGAGGGGTCTTGGGGAAATAGTCGATCAGCGTGTCCGGAGGCAAACCAGGGGCGCGGCCTGCCAAGGGCGCGGAGTAATTTTCGATCCCCGGACAATACCCCATCTCAGTAAGCATCTCGATATCGTATTCCACCCGGGTCTTGAGCCGTTCCGCTTCCAGGGACTTGCCCTGGGTTTTAAGCAACTCGTAACTATCGGCAAGCTCGGTTTTAATACGTTCCAGGGCTTGCTGGATCATGTCTTGGGGCATGACGAACTGCTTTGCCGGGTAAATCACGGCCCGGTCAAGCTCCTCCAAGACTTCACCGGATAGGGGATTGACCCGGCGGATCCGCTCGATCCGGTCCCAATCCAGGTCCACCCGGTAGACTTCCTCCAAGTAGGCAGGGTAAATCTCTAGGGTATCCCCCCGCCGGCGGAAGCGGCCCCGCTCTAGGACCGCATCATTACGCTCGTATTGCAACTCCACGAAACGCCGGATAAGGGCATCCACCTCAATAGTCTCTCCCTGGGAAAAGGTAGCGGTCATTTGACGGTAAATCTCCGGCGTAGCCAGGCCGTAGATACAGGAAACCGTGGCCACGATGATCACATCTTCCCGTTCCATGAGGCTCCGGGTAGCGGAAAGCCGCATCCGGTCAATTTCAGCATTAACCGAAGCGTCTTTTTCGATGTACAGGTCCCGGCTTGCCACATAAGCCTCTGGCTGGTAGTAATCGTAGTAGGACACAAAGTACTCCACCGCATTATGGGGGAAAAACCCCCGAAATTCCCGGAAAAGTTGAGCTGCCAGGGTTTTGTTGTGGCTGATGATGAGGGTGGGCATCTGGACCGCTTCGATGATTTTCGCCATGGTAAAGGTCTTCCCCGAACCAGTAACCCCTTGGAGCGTTTGATAGGGATCCCCTGCTTTGATACCTGCTACCAAGGTCTGAATGGCCTCCTCCTGATCCCCTGCTGGGCTGAAGGGAGAGACAAGTTCAAATCCACGCATAATTCAGATACTGTTATTTGATAAGCGCTTGCAAGGTTCCCTGTTTTTTAAGGACTTGAATGTACTCGGCATATTTTATATCGCTCATGGCGATATGGGTTAATATCCAATCCCGCAGGAACCGGACAAAGGTATTGGGCACAAAACTCTTGCCGCCCTCGAAGTTCTGCACTTCTTCCAAGACCTGTTTGACGAAGCTGGTATGCTGTACTTTATGGGGCCCCAATTCAGGGAAATTGATACGCTCCATAATCCGTTCTTCCGAGGTAAAATGGAACTGGACATACTCCACTGCACTGCGGATGACTTCTTTGAAATATTCCCGAGCCTTTTCTTCACTATTCCGGCAGGCGTCATACAGCTTATTCGTCAGCACAAGCAGTTCCTTATGCTGTGCATCAATGGAGGGTATTCCCACCGAATACCGGTCTTCCCATACTACAAAAACCTCTTTTTCCATCTTTAATCCTTCCTTAAAATATAAATATAGCACATCCTCTGCCTAGACAGCGTTTGTATCTTAACTAGAGCCGGTAAAACTTGAGCCAGTACCTCCTGCCTGGGCAGATTCTGAGGAGATAAACACCTCTGCGGCTACAGATTCCTTCTTAAAATATCTGACGTAGTCCCCATACTTTTGATCTTCTTCGGCGATATGGGTTAATATCCAATCCCGTAGGAACCGGACAAAGATAGGGGGCACGATTGCCTTCCCACCCTCAAACTTTTTCACCTCTTCCAGTACTTTCTTCACAAAACTCTCATGCTGCTTCTTGTGCTCAGCGAATTCCGGAAACTCAATCCGTTCCATGAGTTTTTCTTCTGCAGAGAAGTGAAAACTTACATACTGCACAATTTTATGTATGGCTTGCTTGAAATACAGCCGGCCTGACTCAGTACCCTGCATACAGGCTGTATAGAGATTAGCCGTGAGATACACCAGTTCCTGATGTTGTTCATCAATTTGCGGTATACCTACTGAATACGTATCTTTCCAGGTAATAAACGTACTTTCTTTCATAAAACACCCTCTTCTTAGCCGGAAGTAGTAAGAAAAACCTTCCTTGTTCCTTATTTATTGCCACGTTTAGTTTACTATAGGGCATGGGGTATGTCTATAGCATCATGAACAAAAACAGAATCCCAGGATGGGTCTCAGGTGAATCGACTTTTAAGCAAGGCGAGGACATCCTCTGCTTCGGCAGCGCAGGCTCCCGGAGTCTTGGCCTCAGGGTATTCCACCAGGTGGGAGGGGATCTCCCCAAGAAACGGAGAAGGACTGCACTCGATAGTACCCTGGAGGCGCCGTCGCTTCAGGCAGCTTGAGATGAAGAGCTTGTCCCGGGCCCTGGTGATGGCCACATAAAAGAGACGCCGTTCTTCTTCTAGGTCTCCATCCCCTTCTTCAAGACTCCGGGCATGGGGGATGATGCCGTCCTCTGCACCGGCAATGAAAACCACGGGAAATTCCAGCCCTTTGGCTGCATGGATGGTCATCAGGTTTACCTTGCCCTTATCCGCATCCTCTGCGCCATCCTCCCGGGTGATGAGGCTGATCCGGTTGAGGTAGGGATAGAGGGTGGGGTCTAGGTTGTCGGGATCATGTTCCCAGTAGGCGATGGATTCGATGAGGGAACTGATATTGGCGAATTTCCACCGGGCCACCTGTTCGTTTTTGCTGAATTCCGTAACCAGGTAGCCCCAATAATCAATATCCTCTATCAAAGCCCGGACTTTTTGAGAGAGCCCCCGTTTCCCGAGCAGGGCTTCCTTGTACCCTTCAATGAGGGTCATAAAGCTATCCATATCGGCATTGTCGGTCTCCTGGAAACTCTGATCCTCAAAGGTATCTGTCGCATACCGAAGGGTAGTCATCGCGCTCCAGAAGGAGCAATGATTTTGCCGGGCTTGTTCAGCCAGGGCTGCCACAGTGGTTTTGCCTATGCCCCGCCTTGGGGTATTGATGATCCGCAAGAGGTTCACATCGTCATCGGAATTGGCAATGACCCTCAGATAGGAGATAATGTCCTTGATCTCCTTGCGCTGGAAGAAACTGGTTCCCCCAGAAACCCGGTAGGGGATGTTTTCCGCTAAAAAGGCCTCTTCAATGCTGCGGGTCAGGGAATTGGTCCTGATGAGAACCCCGAAATCATTGTAGGTGAGCCCTTCCTGGAGGCGGATCTTCTTAATCTGCTCCACGATGAAGTCCGCTTCATCACTTTCGTTTTGCGGGGTGAAGACCTGGATGGGCTTGCCCCCGCCATTCCCGGACCAGAGCTTTTTCTCTTTTCGGTTGGTATTGTTGGAGATGACCCCATTGGCAGCTTCCAGAATGGTGGTGGTAGAACGGTAGTTCTGTTCCAGCTTGATCTCCAGGGTTCCTGGAAAATCCTGCTCAAACATGCGGATATTCTCGTAGTTCGCCCCCCGCCAAGAATAGATTGACTGGTCATCGTCTCCTACTACGCAGACGTTCTTTTCGATAGGCTCCGTAAGGAGCCGCATGAGCCGGTACTGGGTGAAGCTGGTATCCTGAAATTCATCCACCATGATATACCGGTACCGGCGCCGGTATTTTTCCAAAACCTCGGGGTAGCGCTCCAGGAGTTCCATAGGGATGACCAGGAGATCCTCAAAATCCAAGGCGTTGAAGATTTTGAGGCACTGCTGATACTCCTCATACACCGGCTCAAAGGCGGCATTAGCCTCTTGTCCCCAGCGGAGACGGCCAAGTTTAATATTGGAAAAGAGCTGCCCCAGGGCATAGAGGTCCACTCCTTCTGGGGAAAGCTTACATTCCCGAAGGCTATCTTTGATCAGTTGCATTCTATCGGTTTCATCGTAAATCGAGAAATTCTTACGGTATCCGAGGCGTTCGATTTCGTCCCGGAGGATCTTGACCCCAAAGGCATGGAAGGTACTGACCGTCAAGTTTTGCAGCTTCTTCTTGGTAAGCCTTTTGACCCGCTCCTCCATTTCCCGGGCCGCTTTATTGGTGAAGGTCAGGGCCAGGATCGCGGACTGGGGGATTCCTCGTTCCAACATATAGGCAATCCGGTAGGTGATGACTCGGGTTTTCCCGGAACCGGCGCCGGCAATGATCAGGACCGGCCCGTGGATCGCTTGCACTGCTTGGATCTGGGGACCGTTTAAGGCATCTACTTCACCGGCATTAGGGGAGAACATTCGGGGATGAACCGCCATAGGAGTACCTCATGAACCAGAGATTCCGGTGGAAAGCAGGGCTGCAAGCTGCTTGCCTGCCTTTCCCCGGTGGCTTATCCGGTTCTTCTCTTCCTCGGTAAGCTCCGCCACGGTACAGCCCAGTTCAGGGATAGAGAAGATAGGGTCATAGCCGAAGCCGCGGCTCCCCCGTTCTTCCCGGAGGATTTCCCCTTCCAGGGTTTCCTGAACCGCCAAGAAGCGATCCGGGCTCCAGAGGATCACCATGGCGCAGATGAACCGGGCGCTCCGCTGAGGGTTATCCCCTAGTTCTTGCAGAATCAGGGTATTGCGGGCTGAGGCGCTGAGATTCCCTAGGCTTGCGCCGTACCGGGAAGAATAAATCCCCGGTCTGCCTCCAAGGGCATCCACGCACAGTCCTGAATCATCTGCAATGACCGGCTCTTTAAGGACCTGGTAGAGGGCCTGAGCTTTGATAAGGGCGTTGTCCAAAAAGGTGTTTCCTGTTTCCGGGGGATTGAAATCAAAGATCCCTCTCTCTTGGGGGATTTTAATCCTATGGCCAGATAAAATAGCGGCCAATTCCGTTTTTTTATGGGTATTTCCCGTGGCAAACCAAAGGGTCATAGACTCATAGTACCATATCCGATCAAGGAAGGCTACGCCCCCAAGGAATCGAGGTACAGTCCGGGTGGACC
>JAITAI010000052.1 GCA_031284195.1 Treponema sp. | reverse complement strand
CTGAATCCCCTTTCTTTGGAGAGAACGGATAAATATAAAATTCGCCTGAGAAGGGATTACCTCGTAGCCTAGAGCAAGGAGGGCTGCGGAAACCCGATTCCTCGTGGCAATTACTTTCTGGTTCACCCCTTCATAATAGGAGGCATCCAAAACAGCTGCTACTGCCCCTGCTTGGGCAAGCCGATCCAGCGTATAGGAGTTGAAAGAATCCCGTACCCTGCAGAGCCCCTGGATAAGTTCCTGGTTCCCAATGGCAAAGCCCACCCGAAGCCCTGCAAGGGAAGCGGCCTTGGAAAGGGTATGTACTGTGAGGAGGTTCGGATACTCATGTATCAGGGGCGCCACTTCCAGATCCCTACCAAAAGCAGCGTAGGCCTCATCCACGAGCACCACCCTGCTAGAGGGACCTTCCCGGTCCTGTTCAGAAAAGCGGAGAAGCGAAACCAGGTCTGCACGGGGAAGGGCCTGTCCAGTAGGTGCATTAGGATTGGGGATGACTACACCGCCGGAGGCTTGCTTATAATCTTCTATGAGGATAGAGAAATCTGCAGCCAGGGGAACCGGGGTAAAGGGTATATCCCAGAGCTGCGCATAGACCGGGTAAAAACTGTAGGTGATGTCCGGGAACAGGATGGGCAGGGCCTTCCCTGCAGGGGACTCAAAGAACGCGGCAAAGGCGAAGGCTAAAACTTCGTCCGAACCATTTCCCGCAAATACCTGTTCCGGCAGAACCCCGTATCTCTGGGCAATGGCGGTTCGCAATTCCATACAAGCCGGATCAGGATAAAGCCTGAGATCATCCCCTGCAGCCTTTTGAATCGCTTCGATGACCTTTGGGGAGGGAGGATAGGGGTTTTCATTGGTGTTGAGTTTGATAAAGACCCCCTTCTGAGGCTGTTCCCCGGGAATGTAGGGAGACAGGGTCTTGACACGATGATTCCAGTATATACTCATAGTTTATCCCCTTTTGCAACACCGGCATTAAACATAGAAAAACGGAAAAAATACACAAACATAGATTTTACCAAAATTACATCAAAAGAGTAAATCCCTCGAAGCAGTATACCCCAAATAACAGGAGGGTGGAAGGTTCTGGTGATAAGCCCAGTCGCCATAGACCGGGCCTCAAGGAAAGGACTTGAAGGCCCTTTTTCAGAAGCCCATTGCATTGGACCTGAGTCCCTATGGGTTGATAACTTGAAGTCCGGCTGCTATGTATTTACAGTATGAATAGACGCATCACCAAGGAAGAAAGAAGGAAAGAAAAAATATGACTGCAAAAAAAGCTGCCTCTGTCCGTACCTATGTCTACGCCGTCAGTTTCCTCGTTTTTGCGGTAATCATGTTCGGTGTTGTTATCTATTCCGTTATCGCGCATACCATGAAACAGCAGATGGGTAACCAATGCCTCGGTCTTGCCTCGGCAGTTGCAGCGCTCCTGGAGGTACACCCAAAGGAATACCGGGATCTTATCAATACCTTGGATACCACGACCGAGTACTATATTAAAACCAAGAAGCTGATAGAGAAAATCCGCTTTGATAACCTAAACAACATCGCCTTTTTATACACGGAAGTCCGCGTTTCAGAAGATACGATGATGTACCTGTTTGACGGAGAAAAAGAAGGGTCCTCCACCTTTGCCTATTCCGGCCTTAGGGAGCCCCTCACGGTTACCCGTCGCCGTGCCTATGATACCCAGAGCGCCTGTTCCGGTGACTTTGTTACCACTATATGGGGCACCCTCATATCGGCCTATGTGCCGGTGTTCGATACCGCTACCGGGGAGTTCATCGGATTAGTTGGTGCAGACGTTTCCATTGAGCAATACGACCTGATCATGAAGAAACTGCTTGCGGTCATCGCGGGGAGCGCGGCCGTAGTTGCGCTCATGGGTTTTTTGGTTATCCGGTTGAGTATAGCCAAAATACACGCGGACAAGGCAAACATCAGTAAGAGTAACTTTTTGTCCCACATGTCCCATGAAATCCGAACCCCCCTCAACGCCGTCATCGGTATGACCGCCATCGGTAAAGCTGCTTGTGGTATTAAGAAGAAAGACCACGCCTTTGACCAGATCGGGATTGCCTCAAGGCACCTCTTAGGCGTTATAAACGACATTCTGGATATGAACAAAATTGAGGCGAACAAGTTCGAACTAGGTGAAGAAGCGTTCGACTTGGATAAGCTGATTCAAGGTACGCTGGATATCGTCCGTTTTAGAGTTGACGAAAAACACCAAACCTTAACCGTGCATGTGGCCTCCTCGATCCCCCGGAGGCTTACCGGTGACCCTCAGCGGCTGACGCAGGTGATTACCAACTTGCTGTCCAACGCGGTGAAATTCACCCCTGAAGGGGGTTCTATCAGCTTAGAGGTAGGGTTTTTGGGCGATAGAAAAGGGGTGTATTCCCTAGAGTTTACCGTGTCAGACAGCGGCATCGGCATAAGCCGGAAGCAGCAGGCTCGGCTGTTCACGCCGTTTCAGCAGGCCGAAGGCGGTACGTACCGTACTTATGGGGGAACAGGGCTTGGGCTTGCGATTTCCAAGCGCATCGTGGAGATGATGGGTGGCAGAATATCGGTTGAGTCCGAGTTAGGTGAGGGAGCGAAATTCTCCTTCACCGTGCAGCTCAAGGAACGGACGTTTTCAACGCCACCGGATACGGATAAAGAAGGCGAATCGGTCCCTAACACCCCAAAGGATTTCAAGGAATACCAGGTCTTGCTTGTCGAGGATGTGGAGATAAACCGTGAGATTGTCATGGAACTTTTATCTCCCACAGGAATTAAGGTAGCCTGGGCGGAAAATGGCGCCCAGGCGTTGAAACAGTACCAAGAAAACCTGGGAAAATACGACATTATTTTTATGGATCTCCAGATGCCCGAAATGGACGGTTACGAGGCAGCGCAACGCATCCGTTCCCTGGAGGACCCCCGTGCCCAGGTTGTCCCGATTGTAGCGATGACTGCGCATGTGTTCCGGGAAGACGTGGAACGCTGCCTTGAAGCGGGTATGAACGACCATCTGAGCAAGCCCCTGGACTTTGATGCGGTCCTGAATATCTTGAAGAAATACCTGCGCCAAGAGAAACGGTCTGTACTAGTATCACCCGATGCAAAAGCCCAATGACGGCTAAGCCATTTCTCAAGTATACTGCCAGTGAAACACCCTTCACCTTGGGTTCTCCAGCAGAGCAAACGTCTCCTGATATGCCCCTGCTCCCTCGAAAAACAGGGCTTTTTGCATGAGGGTACGTTTCACCATCACCGAATCCCGTGTTTCTTTTCCAGGCTTTCGTAGTAGTCCAGCATCTTTCTGACGTACTTGCGTTTTTCCGTGTAGGAATGATAGTAAAAAGAACGCTTAAAACCATAGGTAACCAGGTCCTTGAGCTTCCCCGGAGCTATATCAAAATTGTCCAGGGCCAGACGGTACTCGTTGCAGATAGTAGTCCGGGATACAAGCCGGTTGTCCGTACAAAGGGTAACCGAGAGGTTTTTCGCCAGCATATTGCGGAAGGAATGGGCCCGGATGTCCGTTATATGGGGAGCGGTCTGCAAATTGCTGGTAAGGCACACTTCAACGGTGATCCGGTTTTCTGCGATGTAGTTGACCAGGTTTTCCACGTAGTTTTTTTTGCCCTGGGCCGGGGTGTTCTTGATCATATCCGCATCGAATAGATGCAGGCCGTGGCCTATCCGGTCGGCGTGGAGGTCGGTAATGGCCTGAAAAATTGATTCCGGCCCATAGGCTTCACCGGCGTGTACGGTTTTACGCATAAAGTTCTTGGTTATGTAATTGTAAGCCTCCTGATGAGCGCTGGCAGGATACCCATGTTCACTGCCCGCAAGGTCAAAGGCAACAAGCTGGATGTCGCTTTCAGTTTGCAGCTTTACTGCGGCCTTGGCCAGTTCCTGTCCGGCCATCTGAATTATCTCAAGGGGCGTGGAATAGGGGTGAACCGCGGTAAAGTCCCGGTAGTACCGGGAGAACTGGGAATTAAAAAAACGCATGGCACAGAGGATAATGCCATATTCAAAGGGGGGCTCCGGCTCCTTTAAAGATCCGTTTATTTCGTTCCGAGCCCGGCGTAGGCCCTGGTCCACTGCGGTAATAACCTGTTCAAAGGTGAAGTTCCTATGCATGTGAAGCTGCGGGGCGAACCGCACTTCCAGGTACCGGACCCCTTCGGCGAAATTATCCCGGGCTAGTTCACCGGCAGCTTGTTCCAGGGCTTCCGCATCCTGGAGGACTTTCCCTGTCCAGGTAAAACCCGTAAGATACTCCTCCAGATTTTTATAGGAAGGCTTAAAAACCAGTTCTCGCAGGCCCTCCTCGGTAAAGGAGGGAAGTTCGATACCTCTGTCCTTGGCCAGGCTAATAAGAGTGGAAAGCCGTAGAGACCCGTCAAGATGAACATGGAGATCCGTTTTGGGGATCTCCCGGATAAAGTCATTACTGAATTGGTTCATACCCGTTAAGATACCGGGAAAACCATTGATTGGGTAGTCCCCAATCGCGGGATCCGCCAAGGAACAGGGGAAGTCCCAGGTAACCGGTATTCTGCAGGCCCCTTATATAAACCGGGGTTTGTTATGATTCACTATGGCCTTGTAAAGCATCCCTCTAGTGTAGAGCAGCATGACAGGCAACAGCGTTTATACCCACTCCATTCCGGTTATAAAGCTACCCGGAAGACGCTCCCGGTACTACCCTTTTCTTTGCTTGCATTTTCCACAGTGATTGTTCCGCCATGGGCAGCTACAATAGCAGCGGCGATGGTAAGGCCGATTCCCGTACCACCGGTGCTGCGGTTTCGGGATTTATCGGTGCGGTAGAACCGTTCAAAGACATGGGGGATGTCCCCTTCTGGTATGCCCATGCCGGTATCGGCAATGGTACTGTCCCACTGATGAGGGCCTTTCTCTATCGAAACGCTTATCCTTCCTGAGTCGGTGTATTTTACTGCATTAGAAAGCAGGTTCATAAACACCTGTTTAATCCGGTCATAATCGGCTTCAATAGGACTTTCTCTCAAGTTTAAGTGTAAGGCTATGCCTTTTTCATGCGCCGCGGCCCTGAACTGTTCCACAGCAACCTGTACTAATTTGGCAAGATCAAAAGTAGTTTTGTTCAGTTTAATCGTATCCCACTCAAGACCAGTAAGGATATGCAAATCTTCAACCAAATGAGTAAGCCGTATTATCTCTTCGTGGCAACTGAGCAAGTGTTCTTTGTCCGGCTTATATACGCCGTCAATCATGGCTTCTACGTTTCCCTGTAAACAGGTGAGAGGCGTGCGGAGTTCATGGGCTATATCGGCGCTGAGCTGTTTTTGCCGGCGTTCCCCTGCCTCCAATTCCGCGGCCAGTTCATTGATGGAACGGGAAAGATTCTGCAGCTCCTCGGTTTTATACTGATCCTGTATCCTGATGATAGGTCTTTCAGAATTGGTTCCGCTGGAATGTACTCGGGCTATTGCCCGGGCCGCGTCTGCAGCATTAAGGATCGGTTTTGCGATGCTTCGGGACAGTCCAAAAGCAATACCTGCGCTTAACAAGGCAAGGATAAGACCGGCAACAAGAAGAAGCCTATTTATGGAGGTTAAAAATTGTGTTTCTGTTTCACTATAAAAAAAAGGACCGTACGTTTCTATACTTACTGTTCCTACGGTCTTGCCATTATAGAAGACAGGATACCGTTGCTGTTGTATCCCGCCGTTTAAGCGGAATTGCTGTTCCATCCGGGAAGCTATGCCGTTTATTACCTCAACGCATTGTTGCATATCGCAAGAACGGGCGTTCCATACCGGTTCTCCCTGGGCATCTTCCACGGTTATAATATAACCCTCATGGACAAAGTACATTCCCATCGCCTCTACCGTAAGGCTATCGAAACTTCCTTTCATAGGATTGTACAAGTCCCCTATAACCCGCACTATTTCTTCACTTTTTACGCTGATGTTCTCCTTAATCAACGCGTTAAAACGTATGCCGGTGAAGAGATTAATAGCTATCGTTAAAATGCCGAGGGCCCCGCTGATAAACAAGGTGTATGTAAGGGCGAGGCGATTCTGAAGACTTATGGTGAAACGAAGTTTCATGATTCCCCCAGACGGTATCCCATACCGTAGACGGTGGTGATATAGCGGGGCGTTTTAGGATCATCCTCAAGCTTTGCCCGCAGTTTTTTTATGTGCGTGTCCACTGACCGGTCAAAGCCGTCATAGTCAGCTCCTTTTATCGCTTCAAGAATCTCTTCACGGGTAAAGATTTTTGCCCTGCGGGACATGAGCAAGGTAAGGATGTGGTATTCATCCCTGGTGAGATTAACCGTTTCCCCGTTACGGCTTACGATCCGTTTTTCCGTATCCACGATTAAATCATGGTAAGAAAGGACCGGGTTCGTTGGTTTTTTACCGCTGCTTCTCCGTAACGCGGCGCGCACCCGCGCCATGAGCTGCCGAGGGCTGAAGGGCTTTGTTACATAATCATCAGCGCCAATAGTAAGACCATGAATTATGTTTTCTTCCGCAACTTTGGCGGTGATCATAATGATAGGAATATCCGATACCAACCGTACTTTTTTACACCAGGCTTCACCGGAAAAATCGGGCAGCATCAAGTCTAGAAGTATCAGAGAAACCGGATTCGGAGAACCCTGATTTTTCTCAAAAAGTTCCATTCCCTCTCTGCCGCTCTTAGCGCACAGCGCCTGAAAACCTTCCATTTCCAGGTATGCCTTTACCAGGTCCAGGATCTTGCCTTCGTCATCTACAACCAGAACCGTCTGTTTATCCTTCATGCCCTTATAGTACCTACCGGATACATCCATGTAAAGCGCCGATTGCAGGGTTCCTGCATGTCCTTTTGCTTCCTTAAAATAGAAAGTCCGCAGATGTTCGTCTATTAACGCGAATTGTGGTTACCATCCACGAAAATCCGTGTTAATTCGCGGGACCAATTTCTAAATGAAGGATTCCTGAACACCGATTCATAAGCGGATCGGCCCGCCAGCGGGTTTAATGCTTCCGCATGGTTGTGGTGGTAAGACTAGGGGGTTTCCCGTGCTTCGAGGGTGAGCTATGCATAACAAGGCTGTTTACGCTTCGTGGCTAAAGCTGCTCCTCAGCCTCTGCAACGGTTAGGTCATTCCGGCATATTTGGGCGGCAACGAAACCCTACAGGTTTCTTTGTAGTGCCGCCCAAACATCGCAAATACACGGAACCGTTATGTGAAATTGCGCCTAAATTTCCTGAAAAGATATTGACAAAATAAAATAAAAGGATTATATCTATAAAAATTACAGGAGTCATTATGTTAAATCATAGCCAATATGCATCCTCAAAAAAATATGAGGCGAGAATTTATTTAAGCAGGAAATTTAAAACAAATGCCAAATCAAAATACGAATGGATTTTTGATCATTTTCCTAAAAAGGAAAATTTGA
>JAITAI010000027.1 GCA_031284195.1 Treponema sp. | reverse complement strand
AGTACGCATAGAAGCCGGCTTTGCAGCGGCCCATTTTTTAAGCCATTATCATGGGAAGTGCGAACATCTCCACGGCCATAATTACCGGGTTCGGCTCTGGAGCCGGGGGGAAAACCTTGATGCAGGAGGCATGTTGGCGGATTTCAGTATCCTCAAAACTGTCCTCCGCCAGGTAATCGCGGGCTTGGATCATAGCAACCTCAATGATAACCCTGAATTCCTCAATGACCCCAGCGCCGAACGGATTGCATTGTTTATTTTCAAAAAAGTTGAAGAACTATTGCCCGCTTTTCATGTGGATCCGATCCTCTTGTGGGCAGTGGAGGTCTTTGAAACCCCCACCAGCATGGCCCGGTATGAACGGGACTAGGCTTATGGTACGCTGCCCCGGACTACTGCGTCGGTCATGACCGCGACCCGCTTCATGGCCTGCACGTCATGAACCCGTACAAAATCCGCTCCATAGGCAATGCCCAAAGCAACGGTTGCGGCAGTACCTTCAAGCCGGTCCTGTACCGGTAGATTGAGGACCCTGCCCACCATGGATTTCCGTGAGGTCCCCAGTAAAACCGGAAACCCCAGGGACTGAAGTTCCTGGAGCCGCCCTAGGGTTTCAAGGTTCTGGGCAAGATCTTTGCCAAATCCAATACCCGGATCCAGGGCGATGTTTTCCCGTTTAATTCCCGCTCCTTGAGCAATCTCCAGGCTCTTGCAAAGGAAGGCGATGATATCCCCTATAAGGTCCTGATAGCTACAGTTGTCCCTGTTGTGCATGAGAATTACCCCTGCGTCAAATGCCGCGCTTACCTTGGCAAGCTCCGGATCCCGTTGCAAGCCCCAGATATCGTTGATGAGATGAGCCCCTGCTTCAAGGGTCCTTTGTGCCACTGCTGCTTTGGTAGTATCAATGGAGATCGGGACCTTAAGGTCATGGACCAGGCGTTCCACTACCGGAACAAGCCGCCGGCTTTCTGTTTCCGCATCCAGTGGGATAAATCCAGGCCGAGTAGATTCCCCACCGATGTCAATGATGTCCGCTCCCTCCTCAACCATTTGCCAGGCTCGTGCTACTGCGGCTTCCAAATCCTGGTATTTTCCGCCATCTGAAAATGAATCCGGGGTAATGTTGAGGATCCCCATGATGTAGGTCCTGGTACCCATGGGAAACTCGTAATTCCTACAATGAAACATACCGCCGGTGTTTTTTCGCTCTGCTGCCACGCTGATTACCTCCTTAAATCCCCTTATAAGTGAGCCGGTTTCAAAACTCGGTTTGTGCGGACCTATGTCCGCTGGACCATAAGTCCGCACGAAACTGGCTCCCAAAAAGCGGCCTCACATCCGCTTTTCCCCTTACATCTCGTTGCGGTTTCACCATGTACCATTTTGAAACCGCCTCACCATTACTCCTACCCTCGGATCAGCCCCAGGGCCTCAGCCCTAAGACCGGTATCTGTCTGGAATAGTCCTCTGAAATCCGAGGTAAGGGTTTGGGCCCCTGGTTTTCGTATACCCCGCATGGTCATACACAGGTGCTCTGCTTCTACTACCACTGCAGTGCCCAGGGCTTTTGCTCCCTTTATAATGACTTCCCCAATCTCCTGGGTCAAGCGTTCCTGAAGCTGGGGTTTTTTAGCAAGTATATCGGCGATTCGGGCAATCTTGCTCAGCCCCAGAATATTCCCGTTTTTCGGGATATAAACCACATGAATATGGCCGAAAAAGGGCATCAGGTGATGTTCGCACATGGAGTAGAAAGGGATATCCTTCATGGCCACCATGTCACCTAAGCTACCCTCTTTGAACAGTTTGATCTCCTGTACAGGATCACGGTCAATCCCTGCGAAGATCTCTTCATACATCCGCGCAACCCTGGCAGGGGTTTCTTTGAGGCCTTCTCGATCAGGATCATCTCCAATGGCCTTGAGAATTTCTCGGATAGCTTTTTCAATACGTTCCTTATCTATCATAGTTTTACGCTCCGAAATTACTAATGGTACTAATCCTCCAGTACCCCTCACTACCTTAATCTCCCTATTTAAGATCAGTTTATCACATTTGAGTAAATAGTGTAGACTATACCTATGGTAATAACCATGACCATCGCACCAGATGATGAGGGACGTAGGCTGGATCGGCTCCTCCGAAAGGCCCTGCCAAAACTACCCCTTTCTGCGCTCCATCGGCTCTTACGGAAAAAGCAGGTCCTGCTTGATGGTATGCCTGCAGAGGCTTCGGTTCGGCCCAAGGCAGGTTCGATTATCACCATCCCCAAAGAAGCAGCTCCGGTTTCCCACGACTCCCCTCCTGCGTACCAGCCCAGAACCCCGATACCCATACTCTGGGAAGGTACCGGGGTTCTTGTCTTAAATAAACCTGCAGGGCTTACAGTTCATGGCCCGGCCAGCCTGGACACCCTGGTACGGAGTTATCTTGCAGAAAGGCTGCCTCCTTCCCTTTCTTTTAGACCTGGCCCTATTCACCGCCTCGATACCCCCACAAGCGGTATTATCCTGTTTTCCACCACCCTGAAGGGGGCCCAGTATTTCAGCACCCTTATCAGGGAACGGCAAGTGAAGAAACAGTACCTTGCCCTGGTAGATGGGAAGCTAGAGGCCCCAAGCCGCTGGGAGGATCTGCTGATCCGGGACAGGAACACCGGCAAGACAAGGGTAACCGAAAATCAGGCAGTAGCTGCCCAAGATGCGGAAACCGCGGTTTTCCCCCTGGCCACTACTTCAAGGTACTCTCTGATCCTGGCGGCAATTCATACGGGCCGTACCCATCAAATCAGAGCTCAAGCCGCTTTTCACGGGCATCCTCTGGCAGGGGATCGGAAGTATGGGGGAAGTTTTCAGCCAGGAGGTCTTTTACTGCATGCCTATACCCTCGAATTTCCCGTAACCGAGGCTACGAAGGGGATGGGTTTACCGGAAACCTTGAAGGCTCCCTTACCAGATGCTTTTCGTATGAGGATTGGCGAACTCTTTGGGAGGAGCCTGACGCAAGTTTTATGACGGACGGTGATTTTAACCAATATAAAAAACATTTACCAATAAAATTATTTGATATAAAAACAAATAGGCCACTGCGCCGAGGTCGCTACGTTCCCATGGCTCCTTCTCCCCGTACACCGTAAACTAGTTTGGGGCGCTTGGCTCAGCTAGTAGAGCACCCTGTTTACACCGTGGATGTCAGAGGTTCGAATCCTCTAGCGCCCAAGTAA
>JAITAI010000137.1 GCA_031284195.1 Treponema sp. | reverse complement strand
GCGCTTAACCCGTTAACGCTGGTCCTGGCTGTTCTGTGCGCGGCATTTACCGGCTATCTTCAGAGCAAGGCGTTTATTATCCTGTCGGCACTCAGCATGGTACTCATGGGACTGCGGTTCCTGATTACCGTAGTAAAGCAAAACTATGAAATTATATCTTTTTCGCTTCTCTGCCTGCTTAAAAGTCTTGCAGAACACCCTTCGGCAAAAAAGGCGGTAAAGGTAACTATCGCAATGGCTGTTCATTTTTACTATGACCGGAAACTCTCTGCTGCCGCAAAAACGGTTCTTCAGGTCGCTTCACAGTTTAATAGTATAAAATCATCGAGTGATATTGAGGAAAAAGCGGCAAAGGATTTTTATCCCCTGGTTAAACAGTACCTTTTACAAGACTTACTGTTCAATACTGTTCTTTGGGTAGCGGCGTATGGGATGTCTCTGGGACTGATAAAAACTATAATTTTTACTAACGCGCTTGGTATGCCGGTATGGTGGATAATATGTTAGGTGTTTCAATCCGGCGCATGGCGACAACCTTAAACCAATCGCGTACCTGCGTAAACAGAGGAGGTGTTTTATGACTGGCGATATTCTCTCCCTTTATCCCCCGGAAGAGCGGCCCTCGCGCCTGCGGCTTAGCGCTCTGCTGGAAGATTGGAAACGGGAAACCGCCAAAAGTACGGTAGTATGGCGGGCCGACGGCAAACCCTATCCGGGGGACAGTTATTTTGCAGCTGACGGTTTTCTCCCTTACTATTATCGCTGGAATCCAAAGGTGCTGTTTATCGCCCGTGAAACCCGGTACATTGCCAGGCAGGACAATATCGAAATAATCTTGAAAAAATGCCGGGAAAACCCCGGCGGCATCGGAGGGGAGATCCTTCTGCGACGGATGCTGCTTATTGCCTACGGCATTCGGCATGGCGGGACTGTTCCCTTTGAGGCCATTGATCCCCGGCAACTCTGCGCCCTTGCCGGGACCGATAGCGGCTTTAGCTTTGCCTTCATGGAAATATCGAAGTACTCAAATGAGAATGACGATGGCGCCAACGCCGATACAGAGTTGATGCGTTCCTTTTTCGAGCACAGCAACCTGCAAAACCGCAACTTTATCCGGGAAGAATTGTCCCTGCTGGATCCGGATCTGGTAATTACCATGAATCTCTGGGACGGAAAGATTGCCGCCGAATACCTGGAACTTGCCTTGGGCAAGGCGCCGTTCATCGACATGCCGCACCCCAGCGCGGCCCGGCGCTCCCTAGTGATTAACGGCAGGACACGGCCGCTCATCGACCTGTATCATTTTTCCGCAAGGAAAAGCGACGGCGAAGATTTCTACAAGCCGGTAATGTCGATTATACGTTCCTGAGAAACAATAAAAAAATAGAGATGCGATCCGGTCTATCCGCTATGATAGACCGGTCGTGTTAAACTTTTTGTTAAAGAGAAAAACATTGCAATCATATTATATGCACCTCAATAAATACCATGAATACTTTTTTGGAAACAAAACGAACCCAGATTTCCTATTATAAGCCGTTTACAAGAATATGAACATTTTGATATGCGGCTTGTATTGTTTGAAAGAAGCGATAAAATAGCAAGGACGCCGAAAGTGCAAAGTACCGTATAAAATATACCCTGAACGGTTATTGTTTACCGGTGATTTTGAAGATTCCAAAGTAGAAAAGACCGATTATCCTATAATCGTTTTTTCACTCCTCTGAATGTAGGAATATATAATCCGTTCCCCGAGGGGATAACCTTTGCCTGCCTCTCAGGTAAGAACCATGCAATGCCGCCTGGCATATCATGAAACCTGTAATAGAAGTCGAAGCAACACTTGTTCCGCCTCCGTCGGTATGATCATATCATGCCTCATGCTGGAATAAATTGTTATACGGCCTATATCATATCTGTCACATAAAAGACTTATTGTTAATATACTTGGAGGCTTTCCAAAAAACTGTAATTTTGGGAAATTCTCCATGGACAGATGGACAGGTACCAGATCAACAGTATTACTAACAACCGGATTAACGGCTTCCAGGGTAGACTTTATTGTAAGCCAACCCCTGCCCCGCTAGGATACTGGACAGAGGTTTATCAGGCATGGAGGCGTCCTAATGCGAAGGGTATCCGAAGGGTATGTTTCCTGAGAGGAGTTCGTACACCTCTTGGGTATTATTCGCATTGAGTAAGGCGTTACGCAGGTCCCTGTTTTTTAAGCGGGCGCTGAAAAAAGAAAGGGTTTGCAGATAGTAAATGTGTTGATTAACCGCCGCAGCGATCATGAATAAGAGCCGCACCGGTTCATCGTCCAGGGTTTGAAAATCAATAATATCCTTCCTGCTGATCCCCACCGAAACCACCAGGTCCGTAACCGATGAAAGCCGTACATGGGGAATGGCAATACCCCTCCCGATGGCAGTACTCATCAGCTCTTCCCGTTTTAGGATCTCCGTGGATAATTCTTCCCGGTTTTTTATTTGGGGAGCAGTGGCGATATTATCTACCAAGGCTAAAAGGGCGTCCCGTTTAGTGGAATAGTCGAGAAACAAAATCCGATCTGGAGAAATAATGGACTCGACATGGACGGTCCCGGTCTGGGGAATCACCGTATTTACCGAAAGCCGATCATTAACCCATTTCTCTATCTCTGACCGCTTAAATCGCCACACCGTACCTATCTTTCCTGAAGGAATTTCTCCTTTTTGCGCCCAATCATAAACGGTCCGTTCCGAAACCCGTAAGTATTTGGCAACCTCATCTATGGTCAGAATATCTCCTTCGATCATTATCGCTCCTTATGTCTTTGGTATGACATACTACAATTATAGTAATAAACCGCAACGTATGTCAAGCAATTACATTAAACGATAACCAATATACATTGATGGAACCGGCCTTCAAGATTCCGGAGGCCCGGCTAAATCGTGGAGCGAATCATAGGGGTACAGGAACCCAATGGTGGTATCTACCCGCTCCTGCCCGCTGCCTCCAAATCGAACCGGCGCTTCAGGAGCCATAAATTCGCTTAAAACCTGCCTGCAAGCCCCGCAGGGTCCTACGGGGCTCACCGAATCAGGACTCGCAATAGCCAGGGCAATAAAAATCCTGCTTCCCTTACTGACCCCCTGAACCAGAGCACTCCGTTCCGCGCAGATGGAGAGTCCCAAAGAACGATTCTCCACATTACACCCGGTATATAGGGTTCCGTCTTCTGCCAGCAGGGCAGCCCCTACTCGAAACCGGGAATACGGCGCATAGGCAAAACAGGCCGCCTTTTGGGCTTCCTGAAACAGGGCGTCCATCGTGATTTTAGCCATACCAATCCTCCAAAGACCGTTGCGGTGCTGTAAAACCCCTGGTCTGGTTTATGAAAAATTACCCATGAGCCATTGGTTAATCAGATACCGGGACACAGAACCAAGACCAGGAAGATCCGGCACACGGTCCCGGTCAAACCAACGGGCATCTTCAATTTCCACCCCATCAACCTGGATGGTTCCTCCTGCATACCGGGCACTAAAGCCCGCCATGAGGGAATAGGGAAAAGGCCAGGGTTGGGAAGTTACATACCGTATATCCCGTACCCTAAGACCCACTTCCTCCCGGATTTCCCGGGTTAGGGTAGATTCTAAGGTTTCACCGGCTTCATTGAAACCTGCAATGAGGCTATACACCCCTGGAAGGAACTGTTTGTTATGGGCTAAAAGGGCCTGACCCTGGTCATTGATAATGATGACGATAATGGCCGGGGCTATCCGGGGATATTCAACCCTGCCGCAGACCGGACACAGCCGGGCAAGCTCTTGAGGGGCATCCTGGTTGGGACTACCGCAGGAACCACAGAAACGGGATTCCCGCCGCCATTGGATGATATGATAGGCGCGAAAGATCGAGCCGGTCAGCCCGCTACAGGTTGGGGCGGTTCCCTGGGTCATCAGTGCAATGACCTGACGCAGGGGAATTTTCCGCCATTGCGAAGGGATCGGGGATTCGGGGGCTAGATCCACGCTGCTTATACTCAGGTTTCCATCGATGTCAGGGATTTCAATAGGTTCCAGGGCGTCCATACCCTGTAGGGCTTCAAGCGGAAGGGGTTCATGTATCTTAGCATCAGGCATTCTTACAGGCACCACCAGGGTATTTCCCTGAAAAACGTACACTCCCTGGGCTCTATCGGTATTCAAGCCGGATCTCCTTGGGTTTATGATAAAAAATCTTCGATACGCTGCGCTACCTGCAGCGCCTTCGGGCAGTTGGGGGGTTCCCCAAAGGACTTCATCCATAACCTATCGAAGGTTTCTTATAATACTAACCGCTTCACCGTTAAGGATCAACGGATTATTGCATCAGCTTTTCCTTCATGGTATAGTTATAAACAAGGAGCAATCCATGAGTATCACCAGTTATCTTGAATTATTACCCCTCAATAAAATCGTCCGATACACCGATAGTTCCGCTAAAAAGGGGATTCCTTTTATCGGATATCCACGGCAGCATCCGGCAGAGAAAAATAAGCTCATCCTCGTGTATGATCCTTTGGGAACAAATCCTAAGGTAATGGAATTGAAGATCGATGATATCCTTGGTGTAGAAGAGGTTCATTCAGCGGTTACTGAAACCGGAGAAGCAGCGCCTTTGCTACGACTCTGGATCCGTAAAGGTGCGCACGGGGTTATGCTGGAACCGTTCGAGGTGGATAATCCTATTAAAATGGTCACGAAACCTAAAGATGTACCGGGAAGGCTCTTGGCTGATATGGATGAGAACCGGCATATCTAAGGGTCTGCGGGGATGTTCCAAAACCGGTATTTTACTGCCCTTCCCGAAGCTCGCTTGCAATGCCTGCTCTGTCCCCGAAGCTGTCTGATCCCTCCGGGAGGCAGGGGCTGTTGCGGGGTCCGGGGAAACCGGGAGGGAACAGGGGAGCTTGCCTATTACGGCGCCATTACCGCGATGCAGGTAGATCCTATCGAAAAAAAGCCCCTTTACCATTACCACCCCGGTTCATACATCTTGTCGGTGGGTTTTGCGGGCTGTAATTTACATTGTCCCTTCTGTCAAAACTGGCACATTGCTCAGGTTACCCCGAAGAGGATTATTCCAAGCCGGTATTGTTCCCCGGAAGCTCTTGTACACGCAGCGCAGGCAGAAGGCTCTGGGCAGATCGCCTATACCTATTCGGAACCCTTGGTACATTTAGAGTTTCTCTTGGACTGTATGACCTGCGCCCGGGAAGCGGGGCTTGCCAATGTCTTAGTCAGTAACGGCTGTATAAACCCTGAGGCGGCACAAGCCATTCTCAGCCTCACCGATGCCGCCAATATTGACTTAAAATGCTTCTCTGAGGATACCTATACCCACATTCTCGGCGGGGATCTACCCACGGTCCTGGCCTTCATTACCCAGGCTTGGAAAACCGGGGTACACCTGGAAGTTACCACCCTGGTGGTTTCTGAACTGAACGACGGGGATGAGGAAATCGACCGGTGTATCGGCTTTTTGGCCTCCCTTTCTCCCTCTATACCGTGGCACCTTTCAGCCTATCATCCTGCTTACACCTGGAAGGCGCCCCCCACGGATCCTGAACGGCTTGTCTCCCTTACCTATCGGGCACGGGAAACCCTTTCCTATGTGTATACCGGTAATATAGCGAGTCCCTTACAGGACACGGCCTGTCTTCATTGCGGGCACTTGTTGGTACGTCGCCGGGGGTACCGGATCGACACCTCTGGCCTGGACCTTCAGAAGATGAAAAACACCTACTCTTATCACTGTGGGTACTGCGGAAATGCCGTACCCATCAAGGGAACCACCCAGGACTGTTGAGCATATATACCCTGGGGTGATTGTTTTCCTTAAGGTAGCGGATATAAGTTTCAAAACCATTTCCCCAGGCTTTCAGCACGGAAAACCCCGCAGTAAACCGGGCTGTATATCCCATGTACTTTCGCCGTAAGTTAAAAGGGTTTAAGTTTAACTGCCCGGTCCAGGCTATGCATGGTATAGGATTCTCCTGGGCAGAATCCTCCTGTATTGATTACTCAAGAGCGCTTTACCTTCAAACCCTTTACCGTTGACCTGAACTACGGTTTTATACTGGGATGCTGCCGATTATCTGCCTTTTTCAATCATAGATTGCTCTGTTTAAGTACTATGTTCGATATTCGCGCCTGTTCTGCAGCAAGCCGCTCTTGACTTTTCCGGGTTTTAGCCAAGGAAACGTCATAATCCCTTAAAACAGGTCAAAAATTCGGACT
>JAITAI010000290.1 GCA_031284195.1 Treponema sp. | reverse complement strand
CTCAAAAAAGGGGTCTCCCATCCGCTTTTTCCCTTAGGGAATTACCGGGGCTCTGTTTTTGCGAAAGAAGTACGGAGTGAAGGGCATAGGCGTTTACTTAAGCAATTTAACCACGAACCCCACGAACTTCACGAACTTGTTGTTCCTATCTTCCCTTTCTAACCACAAGTTCGTGTTGGTTCGTGGGGTTCGTGGTTTATTATTAATACAGTAAACGCACATGCCCTCTTTTCCCATGTCCGGGCGTTGAAGGAGGCATACCGTGGGATCTAACGGCATAAAGGTAATCAAGAACATAGAACCCGGCGCGCCTTTGCATGGGTACGAGCGTATCTTATGCAAAAATTGCACTGAGTTTTTACCAAAAACCCAGTGAGATTTTGTCAAAAAACCGGTGTAATTTTCCTGAAAACCCGGTGAGATTTTACCACCATTGAGGACCATAGCCAGGAACAGCCCCAGGCCAATCCCTTCGACCAAGCCGCAACAAACACCGCACTGCAAGAGGCGATACCGGAGGCAGCAGAGAACAAACAAGACCCCGCCGCCGAAACGGAGGAAAAACAAGAAATGGAAATGGACCGCAACACCGAGGAGGAACAGCGGCCCTTTACCCCCTCCAAAGCCCCCGCTAACACCGTCTTCAATGACGGCCCCCATAAGCTCAATAAGCAGCTTATCCTTAGGGAATTACCGGAGTTCTGGACAGGAATAATTCAGTTCGGAGGGGAATTACCGCGGCTCTGGACAACAATAATTCAGTGCAGAGGGGAATTACCGGGGTTCTAAATAGGATTAATTCGGTTCAGAACATCTAAGCATGGGGTTTCACCCTATTTGCCCTATCCTCGATTGCATACCCTGATCAGTAAAATATCCTGATATGCTCTACCTGGTTCCGGTGTCGCATCTTAAGCAACAGGGTCTGCTCTGATGCAGAGTAAGCCCAGCCAGATGAATTGTACCGTTCAAAGTCTGGAGCGGTTCGATAATCAATATCGTGGATCTGAATCCTCCTCGGCTGAGAGATGCCGCAAATCAGCATATAATGGGTCTCATTTACCGGAAATGATACGGAAATGTCCAGCATTGAATTTCCTTGGTTGACTGATATGGAAGAAGCCCCGGTCCAGGCCCAGACCGCATTGGTCTCGCTGCTCATACTTACCGCCCGGGGATAGTTTTCACCAGGACTCAAGATACGATAGAGCTGGGCAGAACTCAGTCGTGGGGAAGTGGCATCTTCGCTAATGGTTCCGGTCTCTGAAATGAGCAGCCCTGCAGGAACGGTTCCTTCCTCATTCTCGAGGGAGAGCACCGATAGGATGAGAGACCGCCCTATAGCCGCCCAATCCATAGTACCGGCATTTTCTGCGTATACCATGAGGGATTTCCCAAGCCGCAGGTTGAATTCCGTATCCGCCATACCCTCATAAAACACAAAGACCCCTTGCTGGGACTTGTTAAGACCCTGGGAGATGATGAAATACATCTGATCCATAAACCGTTGAAAGGGGTTTTCTTTGACCCCGATCTTTTCCATAATGGACCGGTACAGCATCCAATCCATATACCCATCGAAAATTCCTGGAAGCAAATCTAGAGAAACCGTAACCGGATTCAGAGAACTGAGCACCTTCACCCCATCTTCAAGTAAGGTAAGGTACCCGCGGACCGCAAAGTATTCAAAAACATGGGGCTCTTTTAAGAATTCCAGGGATCCCTCCTTGAGCATCCGGGAAAGACGGTTGAATGTATCCCGTTCAGCGGTGGCGAGAGAACGGAGCCCTTGATCTAATTGACCAAGAAACACCGTGGACTCGTAAGTCCTCCGGTTTCCATTGAGAAAGGTAGAAGGAACCGCTGCAAGGGCCTCTCGATAGATTCCCCGGCTGATCGCTTCTCCTCCATAGGCAAGCACTAAATCTTCATTATTACTGGTAGAAATGCTTTTACTCCAGCGGTTGAAACTCTGATCCCGCCAGCGGTTTATGAACTCATGATAGGTCTGTTTATCCTGAGCATCGGTAATGATAAAGTCTTGAGGGGTAAAAGTCTGGCCTTCCAGGATGGGCCGGTAGGAAATAAAGGGGACTTCTTGGTGGAGCACCAGAACCTGGCGTTCTGAATCCAATAAGGTTCTACTGAACTCGTAGCTTACCCCCGTATCCGCGACCACCTCGAATTGCCCATCTCCCCTATCATGGGTCCGAGAGGTCTTAAGGGGTTTATAGGGAAGCTCCAACCCAAGAATACCTTCCCCTAAGGCCGCCCGTATCAGGAGCTCGGTTTGTTCCCCGGTATCGTAGATAGAAAAAATGAGTTCTGTCCCATCCGGCAGCTGGACCTCGAGAGTTTCACCGGATATAGTCATAGCTTCAGGAAGCATACGCTCTTTGGTTCCATCGGACTTTATCAGGTTAAATCCATCATCCTGATCGGTGATGCTGAATCTCATTCCCCCAAAGGAAATCAGCAGATCTCCTGTCAGAGGGTAGTGATTAGTATCTGCAGGGAGATACTCTGGGGAACGGTACCGCCCGCTTACCGCCAGATTCCCCAACTGCCGGGTAAAGGTCCCTTTTTGGGCAAACTGTAAGGTTCCCAGTAATACAAAAATCGTCCCATAGAGGAGGAGAAGACCGAGCATCCGCAAAAATATAGTCTTTTTCATTTTTTCTTAGTTTAGCATACTACTAATATATCCGTTTATCAACTTGCCGATATACTAAGAAGTCTATATAGTATGAGAGGAGCTTACATGGTTAATGCAAAAAATAGAAAAATTAACAAAATCATAAGCCTTTTTCAAAAACCGGTTATGGCTGAGGTTTGGCTCGATGATAAAGGCTTGGGAACAACCAGCCCCAAGCGGGGTTTTTCTTGCATCACTAAGGTTGCTTGTGCAAAATACAATCTTTTGAAAAAACCTCTTATGTTCAGTATCCTAATGGGGGTATTTATTCTGGGGAATAACCACCTTGAGGTCTTTGCAGATACGGGTGAACTGTCCAGTACCGAATCCGTCCTAGCCAAGGTTACCGAGCGTTTGCTGGTTCAGGATTATACCGGGGCCATTGCCCTGTTTGAGAACCTTCCTGCAGCCCAGCGGGAAGCCTCAGAGTTCCGACTCTTATATGCCTCGATTTTGAATTCCGCAGGCCGGACTGCTGAAGCCCGGGCCATCGTGGAAAAGCTCATTGCCGCAGAGAGTACTAATACAGACGCCCTCTTTGTCCTTTCTACTATTGAAGCCGCTGTAGGTAAGGAACGGGAACAACGAACCATTCTGGAAAGGATCCTTAAGATCGATCCTATCCATGTACAAGCTCTCGTAACCCTAGGAACCATAAATCTACAGGGCCGGTCCTGGCGGACCGCAGCCTCTTATTTTGACCGGGCCTTGAAAGTGGAACCAGAGAACGGCGATGCCCTGGTTGGGAGAGCTCAGGTTTTCCGCTATACCCAGGATTTCCAAAGTGCCGAAGCTCTGCTTAACCAGGCCATAGCCCGCTTTCCTGATTGGGTTAGTCCGAGGATTGAGCGGGCCCGGCTGTACCGGAATGCCCGGTTTTTTGCCCGGGCCCTAGCGGATCTGGATGCAGCCAAACGTATTGACGGCGCCGATTACTGGGTAGCAGTGGACCGGGGTGCGGTTCTGATGGATCTGGACAAAAAAACCGAAGCCTTGGAGGAATATGAGCGAGCCATCAAACTGGATCCAGACAATTTCCTTGCCTATGTGTACACTGCCGGTATTAAGGATGATCTGCAGGATTATGAAGGAGCGGAACAGGCATATAGGGCCATTATACGGCTCAAGCCGGATTACTACTTTGCCTTTGAAGGGCTGGGGATCTTCAGCATGAGAAAGGCCCAATGGGCAGCGGCCCGGGATGCCTTTCTTGAAGCCTATAAACGGGCCCCCAAAGAAGCAAACTATGCACTTCTGGCAGCTATGAACTGGATGCGGGCAGGGAAACTCACGGATCCGGAGCTGAAGCAATTTTTGAAAAAGGCCATGCAGGGGGTTCCCCGGGACTCCGCAGCATGGGCTATGCTCCGTCTTTACCACGATCTTTCCGGGGATGGGGATGTGGCGAGCCGGCTGGAAAAGGAAAAAGACGCGGATACCAAGGCCAAGATGTTCTATTACCTAGCTAGTTACTATGATATCCGGGGTATTAAAGCCCTGGCAGATATCTATTTTATACAGGTGAAAAAACTCAACCAACTCAAGAACATTGAATGGCGTTTGAATGAATGGGCCTTTGAACAGCGGAACCTTACCATCACCGATAACCCGTAGGCTCTATAGTCGAAAAAGGAAAAAAACTATATGAACGATACCCGTATGACCCTCAAGCTCCAGGATAGAGTCATTATCCTTATCGGGACCGCCCATGTTTCCCGGGACAGTATTGAAGAAGTAAGGCAGATAATCCAGGAAGTGGGGCCTGATATGGTTTGCGTGGAACTGGATGCAGGAAGGTACCAATCTATTACCGAAAAGGAAACCTGGGAGCAATTGGATGTGGTCAAGGTCTTTAAGGAAGGCAAGGGGTTCCTCCTCATCGCTAACCTGGTGTTATCCAGTTTTCAGCGCCGTATGGGAGCGGAACTTGGGGTTAAGCCGGGAGAGGAAATGAAGACCGCAGTGGAAACCGCGATTGCCCTGGGTATCCCCTATGCCTTATGCGACCGGGAAGTGCAGTTGACCCTCCGCCGAGCCTGGGCCCGGTGCGGACTTTGGAACAAATGTAAACTCTTGGCCTCCCTGTTATCTAGCGCCTTTTCTACCGAACAATTAAGCGAAGCGGAGATTGAAAATCTTAAAAACCGCAGTGAGTTGGACGATATGATGTCCGCTTTGTCTGATTACCTGCCTCCAGTCAAGGAGACCCTCATTGATGAACGAGATCGCTACTTAGCAGCACGTATATGGACCAGTGGTAGAGGGAGGGCGGTGGGAAAACAGGTAGCCGTAGTGGGAGCTGGGCACATGCAGGGAATCAAGACCCATCTGGAAAAGATAGCTGCCGGCGAAACAGGGGAGGATGTCTCGGACTTGGAGGTTATTCCTAGCCAGAAGGTGCTCTCAAAGATTGCTGGGTGGATCATACCGGCTCTCATTGTGGCCCTCATTGTCTTAGGTTTCTTCAGGGCTGGCGCAGGGGTAAGCCTGACCATGCTCTTGCGCTGGGTCATACTCAACGGTTCCCTAGCTGCTTTAGGGACCCTCCTCGCCCTAGGGCATCCCCTCTCTATGGTGGTGTCTTTTTTTGGCGCTCCTATTGCTACCATCAACCCTTTCATCGGGGTGGGGCTCTTTTCAGGGATTACCGAAGTTACCCTCCGAAAACCCCGGGTTTCAGATACCCAGACGCTTTTGGAGGATGTTACCAGTCTCAAGGGAATCTACCGGAACCGCATCACCCGGGCGCTTTTGGTCTTTTTTCTTTCTTCTTTAGGGGGCGCCTTGGGGAACTTCATCTCCATTCCCTCATTGGCGAGTTTACTGGTAAAGTAAAGGCGAAGGTGATCCACAAAGTATGATGGAAGTATCCAAATATCACGCCAAAGGGTATTGATTCATTGTATATAATGAACGCCATGAAATTGTTGTAACATTTGACCAATCAAGACGAGAACCATCAGATGCTCAAGAAGATACGGTTCATCTATCCACCGGATTACTTAAAGTGAGGGAAGACTATATTGCAAATAGATCGCGATCACGTAATAACCAGAAAGGAGGCTATAAATGATCAAGAAAGTATTTATGATTGCATTTATCGTATATTTTTTGACATTTATTGGTTGTGCCTCAGTGCAGGCAAATAAAACATTGAATGAATCTCCTGAAAATGTTGCCAGGGGTGATCCAATAAATAATACACTGGTAAAAGAATATTTACAGAATGTTTTGCTCACCCCTGAAGGTCGTGAGGTAAGGGCATATACGAGAAGAGCGTTTTCACCTGACAATAAAAAGAAATTTTTTATGTTTCATATGTTCTATGTATATTTTAATAACAATCAAATGGAACATACGCTTGTTTTTACCGCTACACCTAAAGATTCAGAGTTTGACGGGTGTTGGATGCTTGATGCCCATACAGACGTGGAGTCTTACAATTTGTTTTTAAACAAATCAGAAAATCCGTGGGAACTAGAGGAGTATCAAGATTCCAAAGGTCGAAAAAATTTAGAAATGGAATTGACGACCGAAAAAATACTGGAAAGGATGGATAAAGGATATACTTTCTTTGGCCCTGCAAGTATCAGAAATTTGCCTTGGTATCATTTATTATGGATGACTTTAATTCCTCCTCCATTTTCCCCGGAAATACTTATGCTTTTTTCGATGCATACGGATAATTGTACATCTGCAGTATTGGAAACAATACTATTTAAAGACGATTGAATGGTAAAAAGCACACAAACGGCAC
>JAITAI010000236.1 GCA_031284195.1 Treponema sp. | reverse complement strand
CCCAAGCGGACCTGGTCATACAAGCCGAAGAGATCTCCATAGAAAAAGCCCCTGACCTGGAGGGCTTTCATCTGTTTATCAAGAAAAAACCGGGGATCTCCTCGGTCCTGCTGGCAGAGTCCACCCAAGACCCCCTGGGCGAAGAGGACAGTTATACGTACCGGGCCTTGGAATGGAACCCTATAAACGGCGATGAGCTCCGGCTCCTCAATGGGTCCCCCATACAAAACCAGGGCTGCTTCCTCATGGATTCTTCCCCGGAATACCATCCCCGCTTGGGAGAAGCCTTTCATATCTATATTCCCCCTATCGTCACCTACGGGTACCCCGGAACCCGCCGGGCCACCCTGACTGTCGAAGACGGCCTCTTTATCAATATCCGCACCTTTTCCCTGCCCTACTGCGACTATACTGCGGGGTTTAAAGACAACCCCTTTACCCTGTCCATCCAGCAGGTCCCCGAAGATATACCCTTTCCCCTCCCCGAGTGGGACCCTAGATCAGGGAAGCCCACGGTCCACCCAGGGCCTGGGGCTCCAGAACCCCTGAGCTTGGTTATCCAGCTCATACCCCCGGATGCCCCCGTACCGGTTCAGGATGCACCGGCAGACCTGCCCGCAACCCTGAAGACCGATCAGCACGTCCCCATTACCCAGGCTCCAGCTCCAGCTCCGCTGCCGGATTCGGAAGATCCCCGGATCTTGGAGGAAATCCTCAGCCTCCTTAAAGCAGGCCCTCCAGCAGCCCCGCAACCAGGCCCTGCAGAGCCTAGGCCGAAACAGAAAACCCCGGTCTTTGCCCCTAGTATAACTGCCCGTGGAGGACTGGCGATCTTCTTCCCCGGCCCTGAGGGTGTGGACATAGGCTTACGAAACACCTATGACCCTATCGGGACTATCACCCTGACCAATAAATTTACCCCGGCCTGGGGGTTTCACCTGGGCTTTGACCGGGACCCCCTGATAATGAACCGGGTCTTTGCCCGGGCAACCTGGGACATGAGTTTTATCGGCCTTGAAGCAGGGCCCTATTTCGGCCTCTTTAATTCCTCCAGCGGACAGGTAAGTCCCGGACTTTCCCTGGTGCTCCACGTCCGGATCCCCCGGTGGAGCCTCTTCAGTTCCTTTCAGTATGATACGACCCTGGGAAAAGACCTCATCGGTCCTGGAGACTATATCCAGTCCTACAGTGAAATCAAAGCCGGCGCGGTCCTGCCCTTTGGCAGACTTACCCTGAGCATGATCGACCGCAATTCCACGGCTCAAAATGATCTGGGCTTCGATATTATCAACCATTGGATCCGGTACAATCTGGCTATGGAAATCGCCTTGCTTCCGCTGCCCTGGGGGTTTCGGGTGGACCTGGGGTATCAGAGATTACACTGGACCTACTATGTCAGTTCCGGGCCCCTGGACTATGGGTACGACGATGTCTATGCAGGTCTGGAACTGTCCTATAGGATAGGGTACCTGACCCTGCTGCTTGGCCTGGAAGCCCCCTTGTACCCCTTTGTGTATCCCCTCATTCAAAGCATCGAATATCCGCAAGCCCCCTTCTTTGGACAGATCCTCCTGGGTTTCAAGTGGTTCTTCCCTCCCCTGTAATGGCCTCCTGGTTCCTAGGGTGAAGAAGCGGTTCAGCGGCTTACCGGAAAAGGACTTTTTTGTATTGCAGGTAGTCCCAGTGGCTTACCACGCCGATGAGTTTTCCCGCTTCCACAATCGGCAGGTGGGTAATATGGTGTTTGTAAAAGATCCGTTCCACTTCCCGCATGGTAAGATGGCCCTCTGAGACAATGACGTTCCTGGTCATATAGGCCTTAACCGGACTGTGCATCTGCGCGGCTTTTCGGCCTTTCATAATATCCCGGAGGCTTAAAAAGCCGGAAACCACCCCCTGATCGTTGATCACCGGAACACCGGTGAGATCCTTGGATTCCAGGAACAAAGCCGCATCCAGCAGGCTCAGGTTTTCTTGAATCGTGGAGACATTCCGGGTCATAATATCCTTGGCTCGGATAGCCGGTTTCAAGGAGCCTTCCAGATAGGCGAGAAACTGCGTATAAAACTCCGGGCCGTCCTGGTGCTTCAGGGTAACCGAAGCCGCAGCCTGATGTCCGCCACCGCCGTATACATAAAGCAGTTCGTGGAGATCGATTCGGGCTTTTTGGCTCCGGGCGATCAGCAGCAGGGTTTTCTTCTTGGGAATAAAAAAGAAGGCGAAATAGGCGTCGGGGTTTTCCACATCCATGATCTTCTCCACCACTGCGGCGAGGCCCCCTACCTGGTCTTCCAGGTCCAGATAACTCAGGAGGATCTTATGGCCCTGAATGATGCTGGTACTCGCCACCAGAAGGGCTTGGTTCAGTATCAGTATCTGATCATCTTCGATGATGCTCTCCAGAAAGGACTTTACCAGCCGTAAAGAAGCCCCCATATCCAAAAGATAGGCTGCCACCTCATAGTCTTCCCGGTGGACGTTCTCATACATGAGCCGCCCGGTATCCGCATAAATCCCCGCTAAAGCTATGGTGGCCTCTTCGGGATTCAGGGTAATGCCCTGGTCCATGGCGAGTTTTCCCAAATAGGATACGGCAGCTCCATAAGCGCCTCCCTCCACCGAGGCTCCCAGAATATCGCAGCTTTCCCGGTTATGGTGATCGATGATCCGAATCTGAGGGTCTGAATGGGTGATATGGTTGAAATATTCTTTGACTCGAACCGCAGTACAGGTGTCTACGATGATGATATGGTCAATCCGTTCCCCTTGTAATTCTTCGGGATTTAAAAAATCAAAATAATCTTCGTACAAGGTATAGAGTTTCCGCGCTGCCGGGTGAATCAGATTGCTTTTGACCAGCCGGTAACCGGGGAACAGCTTTTTTACTAAAAGAAGGGAACCGAGACAGTCTATGTCCATGTTACTGTGACCAAAGGCGATATTCATAGGGATCGATTGTACTGGTTTTGGGGGGTATGTACAATCCTGCTCTCCTGTGGGCTTGACCATAGGAGAGGCTGCCTCTTATGGTAATAGTACCAGGAGGCAAAAAAAACCGTATGAAAACCTTATTTGATAGCAGCCGTTTAGGGTCCATGACCTTAAAGAACCGGTTTATCCGGGCTGCGGTTCACGAACCCGTACCCCAGGGACAGGTAAACGAAGATCTAACCGGGGTATATAAAAAACTCGCGCAAGGGGGTGTAGGAACTATCATTACCGGTTTTGCTTTGGTGGACCCTGAGGAAAAGGTATTTCCCCTGCTTGCCTTGTATGACGATTCATTTCTTGAGGCGCATAAAACCTTAGTCGATCTGGTTCATACCTACACTGTGAATATTGTGGTACAGTTGGTGTATGTGGGCTCTTATGTTATGGGAGATCCCCAGGGCATGAGGGTTCTTGGGCCCAGTGCAGTAGAAAACCTAAACACCCGTATTGTCCCCCAAGAACTAAGCCGGGAAGGTATCAAGCAGATCCAAAAGCAATTCGCCCAGGCCGCGCTGCGGGCAAAACAGGCGGGTTATGACGGGGTAGAATTGCACGCTGCTCATGGTTTCTTGCTCAGTCAGTTTATGACCCCCTATTATAACCGCCGCACCGATGAATACGGCGGTTCAGCGCAAAACAGGGCCCGCATGACCCTAGAAACTTACCAGGCGGTCCGGCACGCGGTGGGGGATGATTTTCCCGTATGGATAAAGATAAACGTCCGGGATGGGTTTGAACAAGGGGTGCGTTTCGATGATGTTTTATATCTCTGCGCCCAGTTGACCCAAAAGGGGATTCATGCTATTGAAATAAGCGGCCCCTTTACTACCTTCTCCAGTGATGCTACTTCATTCTTCAAAGAAGAAGCGAAAAAAATTGCCGGGGAAAATGAAACGGCGGTTATACTCACCGGCGGGAACCGGGACCCTCAAGCAATGAGCGAAATCCTGAACACCACCAAGATTGCTTATTTTGGCCTTGCCCGGCCGCTTATGAAAGACCCGGATTTGATCCACCGTTTCCAGCAGCAAGGGATCCGGTAAATCCTATTCCCCTACAGGGACTCTCATCAAAGGGCTTAACCTGCTGCACTGGTTCAAAAATAGCCCTGGTCATGTTTCCGGCCCTGGGGAGAACCGGTTTTGAGACACCCTTCCGGGGAACTCCCGGAAACTTCGCTGGTCCAGAGGTCATGAACGATACTACAGAACTGTTCCATCTCATCGGGAATAGTTTTACGCTTCTGTGCATTTTTGATGCGGGGGAATTCCCCTTCGCGGGCTGGCCCCGCAGTTCTTTTCCAAGGCTATGACGCCCGCCATTTTTATTGTATGTATCCTGTCCCGTTGTTTACGAGGGTAACTAAAAAAGCAGCCCATGGCATGTATACTTTTTCGTATGATGATAATCACTCCATTAAAGGTACTGTAAAAACAGAAAAACCTGTTTCAACCGGTTGATTTTGAAAGAGCAACCGTAAATTTAGAAATGAAAACAGGTATTTTACCGTCTTTCTAACGGTTTTGTTCAAAAACAAACCGGCTTTTGAAACAATTCACTAATAAATACAAATGAAATTTATAAATAAAACCTATCAAGGACTGTAACGTACCGCGGTTACAGAGAAAAAGGGGTTTTAAATCAGCGTTTCAAACCTTGAGAAGAGCCCTATAATCCTGAAAAAATCAGCCAAAAGGTTGGTTCTTTACCGGTATGGTTATTTTTTCAAACCGGATTTCTTGAAAAAACCGGTTTAAGCCATACATTTTATCGTTTTTTACTATACGAAACAAAAATCTTCGCTATATTAGTAATGGAGGCTCTACATTGGGTGGTAAAGAAATAGTAGAACATGGCAACGTGCAGGTTTTCTTCTATCAAAAAATAGGGGAAGGAGCGGCTTTCCCTCGTTATATCCTCCTGAAGCTGCATATCCGGTAAGTCAAGCTTCTTGCTGGGACGAGCATCATATAAACAATGCACCATAAGGGGGGGGTTTATGAAAATTGAATTATTTACCTTTTGTGACTTTGCCCAGGAAAATAACGGCAAACTTATCATCGTTGGAACCTTTGATACGATCATTTCTCGCACTTTTCCTTGTATGCATCCTCAGTTGTCAGTGGTCATCAGGATCCGTTTTGACCTGTGGGAATTTGCTAACCATAGTTTCAGAATCGAAACCAGGGACCTCCAAGGGGAAATGAGCATGGACCCCATAACCGGTAACATAGATGTCAAAGGGGTGGGCAATGCCACCGCAGTCTCTCATTTGGTCTTTACCATTTCTAATCTGCGTTTTAAAAACACCGGAGTGGTGAACTTTGTGTTATACGTTGATGATAAAGAAATAGGTTTGATTCCCCTGCATGTTAGAAAAGGGTGAGCCGTATCTTTACCGATCCCGATCCCGGGCAATGAAGATGAGCCGCAGGAAACTCATAAGCGCGGTGAGAGCCGAAGCCACATAGGTCAATGCCGCCGCAGTAAGAACTTTTTGCACCCCCTCCAGTTCAGTTTCGGTGAGGACATGATTGCTCCTCAGTATGGCAATGGCCCGGGAAGAGGCATCGAATTCCACCGGCAGGGTTATCACATAAAAAAGCACTGCAACCCCGAAGAGGATAATACCTAGGTATATCAACGCCGGAATGGAGAAAAAGAGACCCCCCATAGCTATCCAAGGCCCGAAGGAAGAACCGATGTTAGCCGCCGGAACCAGGGTTCCTCTCAAAACCAGGGGGCCATAAGAGCGGGCATGCTGGATCGCATGACCGGTTTCATGGGCAGCTACCCCGATGGCGGCGATAGAGGTTTCCCCGTACACCGGATGGGAAAGACGCAGTACCTTGACCCCAGGATCGTAATGATCCGTCAGGGATCCCTGAACCGGCTGAATTACCACATCCCGGATCCGGTTTACCTGCATTAACAATCCTGCTGTGGCATAGCCGGTGATATTCCGGGAACTCTTGATGCGGGAGTATTTGGCAAAGGTACTTTTCACTAAAATCTGTGCGCAAAGGGAAAGGAGAATCGCCGGAAGAACTAACAACAAATAGTACCGGTCAAAAAACATGGGTTCGACTCCTTATTTTTGAGCCGGTTTCAGATCTGAAGTTCTGAAACCGGCTCGTTCTTTTTTAGTTAAGGGGGAAGACCCTAGGGGAAGCAAGTTCAGCCCTCCCCTAGGCGGCAATCCCCTGGGACTTTATTTAGGTACCCATCCTTCTGGATAGAGGATAACCCGGGCCTGCCCTGCTTGTAAGAGCCGTTGGATGACTCCTTGGATAGCTTCAGGGGTAACCTGGTCGTATAATTCAGGCCGTTTATCTAAACGGCTCAGAGGAAGCATATAAATCACCGCGGAATTAGCATAGCTCTGGGCAATATAGTTATTGCTCTGAATAGAACTTTCCCAGGTCTTTTTGAGAGCCGCCCTTGCCTGGGTAAAGGTCCGCTCGTCCAGAGGTCCCTGGGCGATGCGGGTGAGTTCTGCCTCAATAGCAGCGCAGAGTTCTTCTACCCGGTTGGGATCGCAGCCAAAGAAAATTTCCATCCTTAGTTCTTTGGGAGGAAGCAGCGAAAGGGTAACCGCATCGGAAATCGTATAGACCCCGCCGAGTTTTTCCCGGATTTCTTCGGTAAGTTTAATATCCAAGTATTCCTCTAGCACCGCCGTAGCAGCCCATTCTTCCTCAGAGTAGGAAGCCGGTACATACCGGCCCAGGTACACTTGGCTTTTTCCTTCTTTACCCTTGTACAGGGACTTATCGGTTTGGCCTGGCCGGATAATAATGGGGTCTGTCCAGGTGTTCCAGGCCGTTCCCGGAGGAATGGAGGCTAGGTAGGTTTCGATATAGGAACGGAGGGTATTGATATCCAGGTTTCCCGTAAGAACAAAGGTATAGTCTCCAGGGTTGAGGCTGTCCTGGATAAAGTTCAGGGCATCATCCTGGTTCACCTGGTCCAAATCTTCGACCTGCATAGGGGAAAAACGAGGGTGATTCTGGTACATGGTTCTTTGAGTCTCATGGTAAAACAGGGTCAGGGGATCTTCTTTTTCCTGAAGCAGAATCGTCCGGTACTGATCCAGCATGGCCTTTACCGCTTCTGTATCCATCCGGGGTTGGGTAAAACCGAGATACACCATTTCAAAGAAGGTCTTCATATCCTCAGTAGTGGCGGAACCTTGGAAACCCCGGAGAAAGGGGGAAACCCAGAATGTCAGGGATACTTGTTTACCTGCTAGTTTCTTGACTAAATCCTGCCGGGAATAGGGTCCAAGACCGGAGACGCTTAGCATTTCCGTGGAAAGACTGGCGGACCGGTCCTCTGCTTCCGGGGCGCTGGTAGTACCCCCGCGCGCCTGGGCATAGAGGATGATTTCATTGTTCTGGTTCCGGGTTTCCTTGAGAATCACCTGCGCCCCATTGCTGAGTTCCCAGCGGAGAGCCCCGGTTTCAGGGTCTTTGGATTCTGCCACAATGGTACCAGGCCGCGGTTCCTCATCCAGGAGTTTATCGCTGAACACCTTTTCGACGGGCCGGGGAATCCGGGCTTTCCGGGCCTGGGAAACCAAGCGACTGATCCCTTCGGGCGCCGGTAAACCAGCCGCTTCTCCTTCAGGGGCAATCACGAATACGTTGAGGTCATCTGCGGCAAAATAATCCTTTATCGTTGCAGCTATATCCCGGGAACCTATACCCGGAAGCAAGGCTTTTACCGCTTCCAATTCCCAGGCAATATCTGGAACCGTCTCTTCTCTCATGAAATGGTCTGTAAAAGCCTGCACATACCGGGTGGATTCTTGCCGGTCTTTCTCGGAGTGGAGTTGGGTCAAAGAGGCAAGCAAGGCACCCTTGGCCCGATCCAGTTCAGCTTCGGTGAAGCCATACCGGGCCATGGATTCCTTTTCCTGCAGCAATGCGCGCAGGGTTGCTTCAGTAGCGCCGGTTTTCGCCTGGGCTACTAAAACATAGTAACGGGAACTAGCCCCATACCGGAGCGTTCCTGCCTGGGCGCCTATATAGGGAGCCTCGGCCTTGGAAGCGGCTTCATCAAAGCGAAGGGAAAGAATATGATTGATGAGGTAATCGAGTACCTCTTCCCGGTAGGATGCGAGATCCTGGCTGCGGGTCTTGGGCGTCCGCTTGTAGTAAAGGTTGACCTGGGTATAGGGAAGCTCTGGATCCGTAAAAATCGCCGAGTGGACGCCTTTTTGAGGAGCCGGCAGATCATACCGGGGCCGTTCCAAAGGGGTCTCTGGAGCAGGCGCGGAAAAAGCGGTCTCTAAGGCTGCTTCCAGCGCCGCGCCGTCAAAATCTCCCACCAAGATGAGGGCCATGTTATCCGTTCGATACCAGGTCTCATAGAAATGCTGTATTTTCGACGGAGAAGCGTACTCGATGATTTCCGGGAGTCCGATAGGGTTACGGTCCGCATAGGGGGAGTCCTTAAAGAGAACCGGCAGTATTTGCCGCCGGATCCGTTCGGTGGCCCCTAGGCGGGAACGGTATTCTTCCATAATAACGAGCCGTTCATCATCCACATCCTTGGGCTCAAAGGTGATTGCATGGGTCCAATCATCTATCACTGCCAGGGCAGTATCGGGGATCCGCTTTTGGCCGGTTTCATCCAGCTCAATAGGGACCTCAATACCGTATATAGTTTCATCGTAGCCGGTATAGGCGTTCACCTCAGGGCCGAAGCGCATTCCCAAAGAACGAAGGTACTGTATTAGCTCAGATTCAGGAAACCGGGAGGTACCGTTGAAGGCCATGTGCTCGACAAAATGGGCCAATCCCCGCTCATCCTCCTGTTCAAGCACGGATCCGGCATTGACTGCCAAGGTCAGGTAGGCCCGGTTTTCCGGTTTAGCATTTTCTAAAATATAGTAGCGAAGTCCGTTTGGTAAGGTTCCAGTACGGACCGCTTCCATGAAAGGAACCGGATCAGCAGGAAGGCCCAATCCGGCATAGGCGTCAGTTCCGGTTTTGGCTCCGGACATACAAGAAAAGGTAGCCCCTGCCAACGCCAACGCGAGGAAAAGGATTACCATCTTGGGGTACTTAGATAACTGCATACTTTTAGTATAGTAAATCTCGTCCAAATAAAAAATAGCGCCGGTGCTGGCCGCTAGGGTACCTGTATATAGACCTGAAATAGTTCCAAAAATTCGGTTTTGAAACCCTAATCTTAGATATATTAGTTAGATAGATATATAAAGAAAAAACCTGTCCTTTGCCTGGTTTTTCTAAAGCCTTTTAAAATTAACCGGATGTTGAAAAAGGCTCAGAGCTCTTGAGAATAAAAATCATAATCCAGAAATATCTCGAAATGAACTACCCGCAGTCTTGTTTCCATAGTAATGGCCTTCCTTATTATGATAGATTTATCAATCTTTATATATGAACCTATGGAGAGAGGCATTGTACTAAAGAACTTAAAGCATTGCATGGGGTCATACAAACAAACAACTCCATGTATTTCTTAATGAAGAGAAAGGGCTTGCAGTTTTACGTGATAGAATTGGACGTATAACCGCTTTATTATCCATCAGCAATCCTATAAATACATTCAAGAACCATTATGAACGTATGGAAGAAAAACAAAAATGGTTTAATTTTGAGTTACCGGGACAGTAGAGGCCCTAGAATCCGATAAGCGTATAATCCAGGCTTAGGAATCCGCTATTGCCTGACCAAGCAAGGCCGTAGGAAGTGAAAGCCCTTCAGATGCCAAGCTGAGGGTTTTCAATGGTGGCGATATTGAAAAAAAGAGGCATGAAGAAGGGTGGATTGGAAAGACCTACTATGGAGCTTTCCCAGAATAAGGAAAAGCGAGGGAAGACCGGAATAGGCTAAGACAGCCGAGCTTAGTATGTTATAAGCGTATAGTTAGTCGCACCCCGTGCGGGTGCGGGGATTGAAACAACAACAACGGAGATATAACCATGAACGAATATACCGTTTTATTGACCTGGGATGATGAAGCGTCCAAGTGGTATGCCATTAATGAGGATATTCCCATAATCCTCGAGGATGTTTCACTGGATACGTTGCTTGATCGGGTTAAAATGGCAACGCCTGAACTCCTTGAATTAAACGGACAACCGCATAGGGATATTCATCTGCTTTTCAAAATGGAACGCCAGGCGGTTATTGCATAATGGCGGAATACGAAAAGAAAGTCCGTCAAATACTCAATGATCATAGATGTTATTTTGTGCGTCATGGAAAGGGCGATCATGATATCTGGCATAGTCCCATCACTGGTAAAAATTTCCCGGTTGATGGAGAAATACGCATTCGCCACGTAGTGAACGGGATCATGAAGCAGGCAGGGATAGATTATCACTTTTGAGGGGCGTGGAGTGAAACAAACGTACCGGCTAACACCCGAGACCGTCCCGGAAGCTGCGGGCCTAATCACTCCGTAGCCTGGGGAAGGCGGCCAAGACCGGAATAGGCTCCCCATATCCCGGAATCAGAGCCTGAGCCTACTGGCAAGCTGCGGGCATAATCAACGTCCCCTGGGCCTGGGGAAGGAGGCCTGCATCCAAGGGCGGGGCGAAGCCTGGGGAACTGCCAGGGAATAGCGGAACGTTTTGGCATTACTTTTTGCCAAATGGATTTTGCATTATATATAACTTGCCCCATAATCAGCGACATTACGGAAAAAACGGCACAAAATATACATGTTATGTATACTATTTTAGACATATATAGCCCTA
>JAITAI010000191.1 GCA_031284195.1 Treponema sp. | reverse complement strand
TGGAATACCCCCTTCTATGGGTTTATCCTGCGTAAACCCCGGGCAACCTTCCCGGAACCCCTAAGCCTGGTAAATTTATACCGGTTCTTGCATAAAGACCTCCCTTATGGCATACTAGGGCAGCATTGCTTTGTTATGAGAGGAGTTGATCATGGGTGAATACCAGGAGGGGCGAGACCAGCGCCTCCCATCTTTGAACCAGGGCCTGTACCAAAAGGAAGATGAGCATGATTCCTGCGGCATAGGATTCGTCGCAGATATTAAGGGCCGTGCTTCCCACCGCATCCTCCAACAGGGCTTGGAGGTCTTGGAGCGGATGGAACACCGGGGCGCGGAAAGTGCGGACAACAAAACCGGCGACGGTTCGGGGGTCCTTATCCAGATACCCCATGATTACTATAAAAAGGTGATCCCCGGTCTCCCTCCGCTAGGAACCTACGGTACGGGTTTGGCCTTTTTTTCCGGCCCTGAAACCCACAGCACCCCAGCATCACCCTATCCTCAAATCCTGGACTTAATAGCCGAGACCGCAGAGCGCACGGGGTTTACCGCTCCTCTTTGGCGGGATGTACCGGTTACCCCGGAGGTTCTCGGTTCCATTGCCCGAAGCGGGGAACCCCTGGTGAAACAACTGGTGCTGACGCCGAAGCAGGGTGTAACCAGGGATACTCAGGGCGTCCCCACCTTGGAAACCCTGGAATGTAGCCTCTATCTTTTTAGAAAAAAACTGGAGAAAGCCATTGCCACTGAGGAGGCCCTGCATAAGACCCCTTCTATGGGGAAGGTGTATTTCCCCTCTCTTTCCTCCCGGATTATCGTGTATAAGGGTATGCTCATGCCTACCCAGCTTAAAACCTATTACCCGGAGCTCCAAGATGAAGCCGTGAAAACCGCAGTAGCCCTGGTACATTCCCGGTTCTCCACCAATACCTTTCCCAACTGGCCCTTGGCCCAGCCCTTCCGCCTGGTGGCCCATAACGGTGAAATTAACACGGTTAAAGGGAACCGCTTCTGGATGCAGGCCCGGGAGACCCTCTTTTCCCATCCCTGGTTTGGCCAGGACCTGCTGCCGGTGATTGAACCGGGCAAGAGCGATTCCGCCAGCTTCGACAATGTGCTGGAACTCTTGGTCATGTCGGGCCGGAGCCTTCCCCATGGGCTGATGATGCTGATCCCCGAATCCTGGAACCAGAAAAACCCCATTTCCCAGGGGCTCAAAGACTTTTACGAATACCACGCCTGTATGATGGAACCTTGGGATGGCCCTGCCTCAATGGTGTTCTGCGACGGCCGGTATGTGGGAGGGACCCTCGACCGGAATGGCCTTCGGCCTTCCCGGTACACCATTACCAAGGATGATCTCATCGTGATGGCCTCTGAAACCGGCGTGCAGGATTTTGATCCTGGGGAAGTAGTCTATAAAGGGCGGCTCCTTCCGGGGAAGCTGCTGCTGGTGGACCTCAAGGAGGGTCGTATCATCCCTGATGAAGAGGCCAAACAGGAGGTGTACCAGAAAAAACCCTATTCCGCCTGGACCAAGCAGATCATCACCTTACCCCAGGCCGAAGCGCCGGAACCTTCCCAGGATTTATCCCCAAGCCAGATCCTGTTCATGGAGCGTTCCGCAGGGTATACCCGGGAAGACCGGGAACGGCTCCTTATCCCCATGATCGAGACCGGTCAGGAGCCGGCGAGTTCCATGGGAACCGACACCCCCTTGGCAGTCTTTTCCGGCAAGAGCCAGCGGGTCTATGGGTATTTTAAGCAGGTCTTCGCCCAAGTAACGAACCCGCCCATTGACTCTATTCGGGAAGACCTGGTGATGACCTTGACGAGTTTCGTGGGTCCCCAAGAGAACCTCTTGGATGAGACCGAGGCCCATTGCCGGCGGATCAAGGTGCTCAATCCCATGCTCACTCCAGAGGATTTAGTGCGGCTCAAGGCCCTGAAGCCCGAGGTGTTTAGCTCCCGGACCTTGGATGCCACGTTTTACGTTTCTTCCTTTACCGGAGATACGAGAGAGGACCAGAGCCCTGAGGTTCTGTCCCTTGAACCGGCAGTGGATCGTTTGGTTGCTGAGGCAATCAGGGCGGTCCGGGAAGGGGTGTCCTTGGTGATCTTGTCTGACCGGGCGAGTCTGATTCCTGAAGCAGGACGCTGCGCTGTGCCTGCCCTCTTGGCAGTAGGGGCGGTGCATCATGGGCTTATCCGGGAAGGTTTGCGGATGCGCGGTTCCATCATCATCGAGTCTGCAGAGCCCCGGGAGATCATGCACTTTGCCTTACTCTTTGGGTATGGAGCGGATCTGGTAGTACCCTACGGCGCCCTTGGATCTATTGCGGCTATATGCCGGGGACCTGACCGCAAGCGGGTGGGGGATTTCCCCCATGCAGGGAAACAGTACCTCAAGGGCCTCCAAAAAGCCATGCTCAAGGTCATGTCCAAAATGGGAACCAGCACCCTTCGTTCTTACCGGGGGGCTCAGGTGTTTGAGGCAGTGGGCCTTGGAGAAGCGGTCATCGCCAAATGTTTCCGGGGTACGGTGAGCCGGATCAGTGGGGCAGGATTTTCGGAATTGGAAGCCGAGGCAGTGGCGGTTTATCAAGCTGCCCGGGAAGCCCACGCCAAGACAGGGGATGCCTTAAGCGAATCAGATCCGGTTCCCTGGCTCCTTACCGGAGCAGGCCAGTACCGGTGGCGCAAAAACGGCGAAAAACACGGGTGGAACCCTGAAACCATCCATCTGTTGCAGTGGGCGGTCCGCACTGGGGATGACGCCAAGTTTAGGCAGTTTTCTGCTTCGGTGAATGCCCTCAACCAAAACCCCCATGTGATCCGGGGGCTCCTGGACTTTGCCCCGGTGGGTACGGTCAAGGGCGGTCCTGCATCTCCCGTTCCCCTGGAAGAAGTGGAAAGCGTGGAAGCCATCATGAAGCGTTTCACCACCGGGGCCATGTCTTTTGGTTCCATCTCCCGGGAAGCCCACGAGACCATTGCGGTCGCTATGAATTCCATCCACGGTCGCTCCAATTCCGGGGAAGGGGGAGAGAACCCGGAACGCTTCCCGGTTCGTGCAGACGGAACCTGGACCCGGAGCGCTATCAAACAGATCGCTTCAGGCCGTTTCGGGGTTACCAGTGAATACCTGGCCAATGCAGAAGAACTGCAGATCAAGATTGCCCAGGGAGCCAAACCTGGGGAAGGGGGGCAACTGCCGGGGCATAAGGTGGACGCCCTCATTGCCAAGACCCGGTATTCCACTCCTGGGGTTACCCTCATAAGTCCCCCTCCTCATCATGATATCTACTCTATAGAAGATTTAGCGGAACTTATCTTTGACCTTAAAAACGCCAATCCCCACGCCCGGATCAGCGTGAAGCTCGTATCTGAAAGCGGGGTGGGTACCGTGGCTGCAGGGGTTGCCAAAGCCCATGCGGATAACATCCTCATCTCCGGGTACGATGGCGGAACCGGGGCCAGCCCTCAGAGCAGCATACGCCATGCAGGGCTGCCCTGGGAAATCGGCCTAGCAGAGACTCATCAGGTCTTAGTCCACAACGGGCTGCGAGGTCGTGTGCGGCTGCAAACCGACGGCCAGCTTAAAACCGGCCGGGACATAGTCATCGCGGGGATGCTTGGGGCCGAGGAGTTCGGCTTTGGTACTGCGACCCTCATTGTCTTGGGCTGTGTGATGATGCGTAAGTGTCACGAAAACACCTGCCCCATGGGGCTTGCCACCCAAGACCCGGCGTTGCGGAAGCGTTTTTCCGGCAAGAGCGAATACCTGATCCATTACTTCCGGTTTATTGCCCAGGAAACCCGGGAAATCATGGCTTCCCTGGGGTTCCGGCGTTTTGATGAGCTTATCGGCAGACCGGATCTTTTACAGCAGCGGCCCAGCAGTAAACCCAAGTCCGCAGCAGTGTATCTTTCCCGGCTCCTCTACAAGGCCGAAGGACCGGAAGACCTGCCTGGGGGCAAGGAAACCCACTGCGTCCAGGATCAGATCCACCAGATTCAGGAGGTCCTTGACCGTAAACTCATCGACCAATGCCTAGCGGCCTTGGACAAGAAAATCCCTACGGCCCTGCAATTCCCCATCCGTAACACCGACCGGGCAGTGGGAGCCATGCTCTCCTACGAGGTGTCCAAACGTTTTGGCGGCCAGGGTCTGCCTGAAAACTTCGTTACAGTGGATTTTTACGGGTCTGCGGGACAGAGTTTCGGCGCTTTCCTTGCCAAGGGTATCACCTTCCGGGTGGCAGGGGATACCAACGACTACCTAGGGAAGGGGCTTTCTGGAGGCCGGATCGTGGTGGCTCCCCCGGCAGGTTCTTCCTTCAAGACCGAAGAGAACATCATCGTAGGAAATACGGTCCTCTACGGCGCTACCTCTGGGGAACTCTATGCGGCGGGGGTGGCAGGAGAACGGTTCTGCGTGCGAAATTCTGGGGCCGTGGCCGTGGTGGAAGGCGCAGGGGATCATTGCGCTGAGTACATGACCGGTGGCAGACTCATTGTTCTTGGCAAGGTGGGAAGGAATTTTGCCGCCGGTATGTCCGGGGGTATCGCCTATGTCCTTGACCGGGATGGAAACTTCGAGTTCTTTTTGAACAAGGGCATGGTGGAACTATCCGGCCTAGACAACGAGGAAGACGCCGGGTTTGTCAAGGATACCATCATGAAACACGTCTACTGGACCGGTTCGATCTATGCCAAAGGTATCTTGGAGCGATGGACTGATTTTAGGCCCCGGTTTGTTAAGGTGCTGCCGGTGGAATACAAATGGGCGCTGCAACAGATGAAGCTGGCGGAACTGGACCGTAAGCTCTTTGAAATTCGAGAGAAAGAAGAGCTTACGGAGCGGGCCTAGGGCAGGTAAACTCAGGGTTCAAACCAAGGGATGGCTTCAGACTGGCCCTAAAAGAGCAAGAAAAACCATGAGCTATATCGGAATAGGCTTGCTGCTTTTGGGTTTGAGTGGTTGTGCGAGTACCCGGGAAGTGCTGGTTCTGTATCAATACACGGAATTTTCCGGGATTCCCCAAGAGGAGATCCGTGATACTATCCGGGAGGTTTTTAATGAACAGCATATCAAAACGCTGGAATCCCGCCAAACTGAGGGATATGAAATCGAAACCCTTTGGACAGAACAAATAAGATTCCTTGATATAGTGGTTGCGCTGGTACGCATTTTCAGCGCTTCCGAAGTTCCGCGGGATCAGGGCAGGAGGTATGTAAAATACCTCATAAGTATCCGAGATACCCATTACCGTATCCGGGGTTTGACCATAACCATAGACACCAGTCGCCGCAGTTTCGTCGATATAGAACAGGCCGGAAAAATCACGGGCCCGGTGGATATCGTTCCTCACACCGAAGCCTGGGATTTCATGGAAAAACTGGTCCGGGAAATCAACCGGCGCTTGGGAATCGGTTTTTACGATTATGAGATACGCCGGGAAACCATCGATGCCCGGTAAGGGGCGGCTTGCGGGTATATGCTTTTGTTGTCTCTTCCTGAGCAGCTGTTACACCAGGGCCAATGTACAAAAAGATTTTGTGCTTTCCGAACAAAAGGCGGAAGGGTTCCTGCTGATGCTTGTATATATCAATCAGCCTGAGGGATGGCAGCCCGGGATGATTCACCGGGAGCGGTCTCGGGATTATGGACCATTCCCCCGGCCTGCTGCTGGTTTTGAGAACCTAAAGCCTGGAGAGAATCTTATATTAATAAGCCTGCCCGAAGGGATGTATACCTTTAGATATATGACCCGTGTTTTTGCCTATTTTGAACTGGAGGATCATATCCTTGAGATTAAACGGAGACTCATCAATTACGGGGGACTGCTGGGCATCTACATCCAGGAAACCGGTAAAAGCCCCCGAGCCGCTGACATTGAATACGTCTATACAGACGAATACGAGCGGGCCGCAGCGCTTTTATCCATAGCCTATCCTGAGTTATCATGGCGGTATGAACCGAGAAATGCCTTTTCCGGGGAAATGAAAATATACCGGAATCCGCAAAACTATTTCCGGTAATGTTCATAATAGATAAACCTACAGGCAGTAAGCAAGGAGGTGTATATGGTACCGCACCGTATTCTGATTATTGAAGACGATCCAGACATTCAGGACATGCTTTCCTGGGCTATGCAGAAAGAAGGCTGGAAACTGTTCATGGCCTCAAGCGGCGAGGAAGGGTTGGGGCTGTTGAAACAGGAAACTGCGGCTTGCATTATCCTGGATATTATGCTGCCCGGTATGGACGGGTTTAAGGCGTTGAAAAAACTCAAAATAGATGCCCGGCTCCAAAACATCCCGGTTATTATAACCACTGCCCGGGGAGAAGAAGCGGACATTGTGGTGGGACTGGAACTGGGGGCAGATGATTATGTGGTAAAACCCTACAGTCCCAAGGTGCTTATTGCCCGAATCCGGGCTGCCTTACGGAGGCTTGAGGAACCGGTGGAAAAGCCGGGGGAACAAACCCTGTGGCAGCAGGGGAAGCTCCGGCTGGATACTATCCGGCATGAGGTTCAGTACGGTGAAACCCTCCTGGATCTGTCTGCCACGGAATTCGCCCTGTTACAGCATTTTCTATCCCACCCTGATCAAGTATTCTCCCGAAACCACCTTATATCC
>JAITAI010000096.1 GCA_031284195.1 Treponema sp. | reverse complement strand
GTCTTCGACCGAAAGCTTAGGCGCCCTGCCGGTGTAGTGTATTGAATTCCTTTTGGAGTATAGATTTCATTGTTTCACATGGTTCCGGTTTTACCCCACATAACCGCTTAAATACTATGTCTTTGGTGTCCTGCACCTCTTTTCCTTGTTCCATTCTATTAGAAGAAAAGCTTGAGGTGATTGACACCGCAGGTCTAGCGGCAATGATCGACGCAGGGCTTAAGGGGTTACAAGAGGTGGTACCAGGGGAAGTGGAGGATAAAACTCTCGTAGATACCCTGGTACCGGCCAATAATGCGATACAGCAAGCAGCGAAAGCCGGGAAACCCCTTAGGGAGGCCTTGCAGGACATGAAAGTCGCAGCCGCAGCCGGTAGGGATTCTACTAAAGAGTTGGTGGCGAAGTTTGGACGTTCCAGCCGTTTAGGAGAACGTTCCCGAGGTGTCTTGGACGCCGGTGCGGTTTCCTGTTGTATCATTTTAACGGCTATAGCAGATGGTATACTTGAACAGTTAAACCAAGGAGCGTAATGTATGACCACAATTGTAATCGGTTGTGATAATGCGGCGGTCTCGATGAAAAATATGCTGATTCAATTTTTAGAAAGCAAAAATATTTCCGTAGAAAATGTCGGCTGTGATCGCGCCGATGATCCTACGCATTATCCCACTGTAGCCAAACGAGCCTGTGAGGCGATCATTGCCAGCGGGTATACAAAACGGGGTATCTTAGTATGTGGCACCGGTATTGGTATGTCCATATCGGCCAACAAATTTAAGGGTATCCGCGCGGCAGTGTGCCATGACAATTTTTCCGCTGAACGTTCTATCCTGAGTAACAATGCTAATGTACTGTGTATGGGTGAACGGGTTATAGGGCATGAACTTGCAAAAAAAATTGTAGGAGAATGGATCACCCTTGAATTCAAGGACGGCCCTTCCACTCCCAAGGTGCAAGAGATCGCTGCCCTTGAAGCGGTCAATATGAAATAGTGCGGTAAGTCTTGTTCAAAACAAAGGTTGGGTTTGAACAAGACTTTGGAAAAGTTATCCAAAGAACGGGCTTTTCCGTTACATTTAAAAATTCCTTCTCAATATCTAAGGTATCCTTCAAAGCCTCATGCTGATTTAGATAGAAAAGCAAGACAAAGTTCTTCGGTTAGCTTTTGATAAACGCAACCCAGGATTGGTAGTGAAAAACGCACATCTCCTTCAAACAGGAACATACCGGACTGTATATAACGATCCTCACCAAAAACAGGGCTTCCCGGAGCATACCTGCAAGCCGCCAGGGGCCTCAGCAACTTAGGTGAACCCTAAAGCGAATATAGTCAGTCGAATAATCACCTATAGTGCAATCTCATTATAAACTTATACTAACCTATATATTTTCACGAATCCGTCATATATATGGAGTAGACTTCCCCCGATACAGTGGAAGTCGGTTAAGCCGTTTTAAGATTTGTTAATGCATTAAAGGATGTAATGGAGGGTTCTTCTTCCGCCTGAAACCTTCGGTTCCTGGCATACCACTAGGTCAGAGTCAACCGTCGGGCGAAAAAGGGCGTTCTGGAACGGATTTTTCGTATTTTACTGGAGGACCAGATACTAAACAAAAAGATAACTAAGGTACATCCAGACACAAGTGGAGCATTAAAAAAACGGTACACAAGCGCTTGGAATATCCCGAAGATGCTTGCATACTAAGACCCCTAGGTGCAGGCTGTAACCGGCCCAGCTTCGCCATGTTTCACCGCGCGCAAGCATGTTCCCGTTGATCCCAAGCTCCAGGGTAATCTCCGATTGCTTCTGGTTCGTCGTCCGTGCAAGTTCTACTGTCTATTCCTTAAATTCCTTGGTAAAAACTCTTCGCTGCCCCCTGATAACATCTCCTTGGTTTATTATAGACTTAACTTCCTGTCCATTCAGCCGGAGGAATTTCACCTCTTTGGATAAAAAACAGAGTCTCTGAGATAAAAACCAGCCGAGAATGGGCTTATAAGAGGAAGATACTCTCCTTGTTTTTTTATAGATAAAAAAATCCCAAAAACCAGAGTAGAAATCTCCACCTTGGTTATGAAGTGCAACCACAGGGGTATGAGGTTTGCGCCCCTAAGCCGCTGGAAGCGCTTCCTAGGCAATCAGTCTACTGCGCCTTTTCCAGGGCCTGCTCCACTGCCTCAATAAATTGATGGTACGCAATGGTGGCGCCGCTTACCGCATCGATCTTTTTCAGGTCTTGGACTTCCACATACTGGGCAGCGTATTGTTCCATGGCCCGGACCGCAAGTTGCGCTTTATCGTAAAAGTCCTGGTTGGAAATCTCCCCGTTTACCTTCCCGTAGCGCTCGTCTTTAGGAGTCCCGTCCTTCTGCCAGGTAACAAAACGGCATTGACGGATCTTTCCTTCTGCCACGGTGAGGCTTACCTCCCCATACGCGCCGGTATCGTCTAGGCTGCTGGTACCGGTGTAGGTCCCATCCCGGTATGCCCCCTTATCACAACCAGATATACTGAAAATAGCGAGGAACGCCCCAATAAACAAAAGGGGACACTGCCGGTTTTTCATATTTTGCCTCCTTTTCCGGTATTTACCCTTGAGGGTTTTGAACAATCCGGCTGATTTTTCCATGTTCCAGGATCACGGTCCGCTGGGCATCCTCTGCGACCTCTGGATCATGGGTTACCACGATGATGGTACTTCCCTCTGCATGGAGCTGCTTGAAAATACCAATGACGATCTGCTCATTCGCCTCATCCAAGTTGCCGGTAGGTTCATCTGCCAGGATCAGGGCAGGGTAATTGATGAGGGCCCGGGCAATACACACCCGCTGCTGCTCCCCGCCGGAAAGCTGCCCGGGCAAGTGCTTGGCCCTATCCTTAAGCCCCACCCGTTCCAGCGCTTCCAGGGCCTCCTTTTCATCAGGCATGCTGTGATAATATTGGGCCACCATCACGTTTTCCAGGGCTGAAAGGTAATTGACCAGATGAAACTGCTGAAAAATAAGGCCGATCTTATCCCGCCTTAAAGCGGTGAGGTTTTTCGCACTTTCCCTGGAGATATTGACCCCATCGAGAATCACCTGCCCTGTGGAAGGCTTATCCATGCAGCCGATGATGTTCATCATGGTGGTTTTCCCGGATCCTGAAGGACCCATGATGGCCAGCCACTCCCCCTGGTTCACCCTCAGGTTGATATGCTGGAGGGCCTTAAGATTCCCATAAATTTTAGAAATGTCCTGTAACTCCAAAATATCCATAGCTTCTTTTTTCTCCTTCCA
>JAITAI010000086.1 GCA_031284195.1 Treponema sp. | reverse complement strand
TTAACCGGACTTATATAGTTCTATAGACCTTAATTTCCGGCTTAATGCCGGTATCACCAGTTAGCCGGATTGTCAAACTAAGACCTAAAAACCATCAGAATACATAAGAGGATAATGGGGTTTCTAAAAATATATGAGCCTTTTCAAAAAATATACGGGAATTTGCAAAGAAAGATACTGATCCTCCCCCGTCTGAAAGCCTCCCTTGTTCATAACTTGCTCGTTTTTTATATACCATTGCATATAAGTCCTCCAGGTTCTATTGATGGTCTGGTCTTGAGAAGGGTTGTTTTTTATCCAATCCTAGATAGTAGGTTTCAAAAGAGGTTTTACGGCAGGCCGTGGGTTTAAAACTTCTCCCTGTTTTGAATCGTTCCCGGATACCCTGGAGCAGTCTGGGGGTATCCCCTCCCTGGAACACCTTCACCACAAAATTACCCCCCTTAAGCAGGATTCGGTCAGCGTATTCCAGGGCTGCTTCGGCTAAGACCAGGGAACGGAGGGTATCTATCCCCGGGTTTCCAGTGGTCCCTGGCGCAGCGTCACTCATCACCAGATGAAAGGGACCTTGCGCTAAGACGGCCTCCTGGATTTCCCTAGCGGTCATATCCCCCTGCAAAAAGCCGTAGCGAACCCCTCCAAAGAGTCCTCTATCGTAGTTCTGGGAGAGAGGCGCAGGATCCACCCCCAAGATAAAAATCCCCTTGCCCCCTTGCCGGAGGGCATAGAGGCTCCAACTTCCCGGAGCAGCCCCTAAATCCAAGACCTTAAAAAGCCCGGGTTTCTCTGCGACTGTGGAGGCACAAGAGAAAAGGCCGAACTTTTCATCCATTTCTTGTAACTTATACACCGAGCGGGCGGGATAGCCTTCTTTTTTTGCTTTTATGGACCAGTAGTCCGGTTTTTCATATTTTTTCATACGATGACACGCTTGCCTTTAGCGGCATACTTCGATAAGATACCTTCAAGGTTTAGACTTATGGACAAAAAGTATATGGATCGAGAGTATACCCAAAGACTCGAAAAGATAGAAGCGGTCTTGCAAGCATGGCTGCCGGAGAACCCTGATCCTACCGGAACCGAGCGCCAGTGGACGACCCAGACCTTTGAGTATCTTGACGGGGCGCTTACGCCGGCATTAGTAACGGCCTTGACTCAACCTGGGTGGGACCTCTTCCATCGGGGAGGTAAACGGTGGAGACCGCTGCTTATGACCCTGGTCTGTGAGGCCCTGGGAGGCGGAGATCGGGCCTTACCCTTGACTCCCCTACTGGAATTTCCCCATACGGCGAGTCTCATCCATGATGATATCGAAGACAATGCAGATGAACGCCGGGGAGAACCTGCTATCCATATACGCTATGGAACCGATACAGCCATCAACACAGGGGCTTTCTTGTACTTCCTGTCCCTAGCCTGTATCGGCCCTTGGGATGTTTCAGCAGAACGGAAGAACCAGGTCTTTAAGCTCTGGGGCGCTTCTATGCGGCGGCTCCATCTGGGTCAAGCCATGGACATAGGCTGGCACCGGGATTTTTCCTCTCTTCCCAGCCTGGAATCTTATAACCTTATGTGCCGGTTAAAGACCGGATCGCTAGCCCGGCTTGCTGCGGTTCTGGGGGTCCTTACGGCCTTGCCCGCGGATATTTTACCTGAGCATGAAGCCTTTCTATTTAACGCCTTGGGAAAGGCTGCCGAAAATGTGGGAGTGGGGTTTCAAATTCTTGATGATGTTAAAAACTTGACCACCGGAAATCCCGGTAAAAAGCGGGGGGATGATGTGGTTGAAGGGAAAAAGAGCCTTCCGGTCTTATTATACCTGTACCGTCATGCGGATCATCAGGAATGGGTAAGCCGTTGTTTTTCTGCTGCTCGGCAAGGCGGAAGCAGTGTCCCGGAAGTGGAAGAGCTTATCCGGGCATTGACCGCGAGTGGAGTCCTTATAGAAGCAGCAGCGCAGGGACGTTCCCTTATACAAGAAGCCCGGGAAGTTTTTTCTGATATTCCCGGTGCAGCTCAGTGGTTTGGGGGTTCAAGGGGGTTGTTGGGAGGGCTTTTGGATTTTATCGGCGGAACCTCCCTCAATGCTCAGGAGGGCTGAGTATGTATAAAAAGAGAGAAGCCAAGTTATGGACTAGTACCCGAAAGACTCAAGGGGGTCTAGTAGTACTCAAACTCATGGATGGAGATCTGGTGATCCCTTTCTTTGCCAGCCTAGATGAGGTCCAATCTATAGTCAAGGGCTACGATGTCCCGGTACTCCCGCGCCTTGGTATGCATGATCTGCTGCTGGAACTGGGCCGTCAGATGGGGCTTGCCTTATTGCGCGTAGAGTTATATCCTATCAAGGATAATATCTTTTATACGAAATTGTTTTTTTCTAAAGAGATACGTGATCAGGGGAAGGCAGGAGTTCAGAATACAATCCTACGCCTGCATAGCCGGCCGGCTGATGCGGTTGCATTAACGGTTCGTAGTAAGTGTCCGTTGTATGTCTCTCAAGGGGTGGTTGAGCAAGTGGAGGTTCCAGTGGCTTGTTTTACTGAAGGACTTGAAAGACTTGCGGCGGATTGGTTGGACATTCCGCTGTTTAGCCGGGAACAGAATTATGCAGGCCCTGGAGCGCCTCTTGGAGGAGCCTAGAGGCAGAAGCAGTCTTTGCCGGGGAACTTTATGAACAGACCGCGGATATGAGGGATAGTTAGGGGCAAAACAAGGCGAGCAGATTCCCTAACAGTTACCCTACACGGTATGAAACAAAGATAGGATATTGAGCCTTTTTCAAAATGCCGCCTTTTGAAAAAGTAACTTTAAAAAGTGATAAGGAACAATCGGTTCTTTAACTGGTTTTTCCCCCAGCCTTTTTCAAAACACCGGTTACGGTGCACCGTTGTTCTGGTGTTCTGAAAAAGGCTCATATATATAATATAAGGATTATAGTAATGAAATGTGAAGTGGTTGTTGATGTACTGTCGTTTGCGGGTATAGTCATAAAACAGATAGCTTGCTGGTATGAAACCCTGCGATATACCTGGATGCATAGGTCTTGTCATACCCCTACTCCTGCCACTCGTGTTCATAATCCTTTATTTCGATCCTCCTATCCGCATAAAACCGCGAGATATCCTCCTGTTCAGCGGGTTTCTCCGAGGCGGCGTCAGGTTCCGCGCCGGCATCGGGCTTGGTGGTATAAGGCGGTGCTGAGATCTGCTGTGGTGGCAGGCTTGGTGTATTATATGCTGCCTGACGGTTTTGATCCCCTGGTCAGACTGATACAAAAACGAGAAACCGCTGAAATCGGCGAATCCCTCTTTGAACCGGAAACAGGTATGGGGGGGATGCCCTATTTTGAACTAGGTTTCCTGGATATAGACATTAAAACCGCGTCCCTGGAAAAGGATGCCCTCATTTCCGGTATACCTGAACCTGCGGAATATTCTAAACCTAAATTATTGCTTTACACTTCTTATCAAGTGCAGCCGGGGGATATCATCGGTAATTTGGCGCAGAGTTTTGGATTGAATCAGGATACCCTCATATCGGTAAATGGGATTACCAATACCCGGCTCCTGCAAATAAACCAGGTTTTGCGGGTGCCTAATCAAGATGGAATCCTTTACCCGGTTAAAAAAGAGGATACCCTGAAATCCATTGCTACCAGATTTAAGACCCCGGTTCAGGCCCTTCAAACGGTGAATGAACTATTTTCTGATAGCCTTATGGTTAATACCACCCTCTTCATTCCCGGAGCCCGGCTTGAGATGCTGGATCTCCAGGAGATCAACGGGGACCTCTTTATATGGCCGGTACGAGGCTTCATCACCTCCCATTACGGGTACCGGTCGAGTCCTTTTACGGGGATTCGACAGTTTCATTCTGGTATTGATATAGGGGTTCCTATGGGTACTCCCATACAGGCGGCTATGGCCGGACGGGTTACCTCGGTGGGTTTCGATAAATCCTTTGGAAACTTTGTGGTGATCTCCCATCATGCAGGGTACCGAACCCTGTATGCCCACATGAGCGTGATTCGGACTAAATCCGGCGACTATGTGGGAACCGGCGAGCGTATCGGCGATGCAGGAAGTACCGGTCTCAGCACTGGCCCGCACTTACATTTTACGGTGTATAAGAATGGGGTTACCATAAATCCCCGAACCCTTATCAAATAGTTCAAGGCTCTCACGCGAATCAATGAGTTGCTTGCAATCTACCGGGTGGAGTATCCGAAGGAGGGAATCCGGGGGCGTGTTTTTATGAAGTTCTTCCGGTTTATCCTGAGCGGGCTTGAGCAGTTCCTTGTTTCTGGTGCGCTGACTCTCAAGGGTGTAGGATCCTTCGCAGGTTTAGTATGCCCTTATCCATGAACCGGTCAGGCATTTCAAAGTAATGCAGGGCGGGGAAACCGAATATCGGGGTCTATACCTGATCTATGGGGGTAGGGCTTGTTCCCATGAGGGGGAAAGGGTACGAAATGCCTCATTTAGAAAAATGTAACTTTAAGCCGCCGGTTTACTATCCGAAGGAAGCCGGGCGGCGACGGCCTCCCGCAACGCGAGGATAGCCTTGTTGCCATTGTGCTGAAGACTGATCGGATTGTAAAGCCTTAAGAGCTCCGTTTTTACTTCGGAAGAGAGCGCGTCCGATTCCATGAGCCTCTGATAAGGACTGCGGGGCGCGTCATATTTTTTGATTTCTTTGGAACCGGTTTTTATTTTGCGTTCAAGCTTCGTCGTCGGCATGAAAAAATTGAGCAGCGGGACCAGGCCGCGGTATACGGCGGCAAGGCGCTCCTGCAGGATAGTTCCTTCAAGGCGGTCGTAGCCAATATTCGCGGAGGACCGCGTCGTTTTTTAATTATCGTTTTTTTGTGGTCTCTTGAACGGGTGCAGGGCAGGCGGGGTTACGATGCCAGTCGGAGACGACATGGTTGATGAATTTGCCGTTATCGCTATGAAACTCCCTAAGCGGGAAAGGAGATAATCCTGAAAGTTTGCTATAATCAATCGGAGGGTCTATTTTTTCGAATGTTTTGATAGTATTATCCTTGAGGAACGGAATAAATTTTTTGTTCATAAAGTGATAGTAAACACTCCTGGTTTTTTCACAAAGAATACGATTACGGTTCTTA
>JAITAI010000048.1 GCA_031284195.1 Treponema sp. | reverse complement strand
AATCATGCAGATTTTCACCCAAGGGGGAAGCCCTTACTTTTATATTCCGGTGATCCTCTTGGTGCTCTGGTGTGTAGATGAAAAGCAGGGCTTGCGGCTCGGAATGCTTATCCTTTTATCTACCTGGGTAAACGGGACTTGCAAAATCCTCTTAAAACAGCCCCGGCCCTATACCTTGGATCCTTCGGTGGGGCGGAGCTTTGAAACGAGTTACGGTATTCCCTCGGGGCACGCCCAAATGGCTTTGACCTTCTGGATTCCCCTGGCCCTATGGCTTGGTAAGACCGCGGTATGGATCGGCGCAATCCTCATCATCCTGGTTATTGGGTTCACTCGGCTTTACTTGGGACTTCATTTTCCCACGGACTTACTGGCAGGTTGGCTTTTAGGGGGCATCATCCTGGGGGTTTATTACCTCCTCCAAGGAACTGTAGAAAAAGCCCTGGCTGCAGGAGGAACCCGGCTCCGCATGATAAGCGTCGCCCTGATTGCCCTGGGGATGAATGCCCTGGGTCCGGATTCTAGTCTGGGGGGTTTGTTCTTGGGATTCGGCACAGGTTACAATTTGATGCTCAGCCGTTTTCCTTTCTCGGCTCAGGCTCCAATCAGGGGTAGGAAGCCGGGTCTTCTTGTGCTGGGGGCCCGGTATGGGCTGGGAATCGCGGGGGCTGCCCTTATCTATCAGGGATTGGGGGCAGCGCTGTCTTGGGGGGTCTTTCCTTATGAGCTTAGCCGTTTTCTGCACTACGCCACAGTGGGTTTCTGGGCCTCTGCAGGTGCACCTTGGCTTTTTTTACGCCTAGGTCTTGGGGCTGGAGCGGGAAGAACCGATCCAGGGGATAAGCAACCTGAAGAAGCCGGGGAAACTCACGATGGAGGATGGCTTGGTTGAGATGGTATGAGCGGACCACCGAGCTATCCGGGAACGATTACGAGAGACCGCCTGAAAGTTCAAGCTATCGGGAATGGGGCAAGAACAGATCTCGATAGGTTATCGGGTTCTCCTTTGGAACACGGAAAAACCTATAGAAAACTGCTTGAGGGTATGGCCTCCTCTCGGCCTTCACGTATGCCATAGTCCAATACAGCCAATAGGTCATGCTGCTCCGGGGAATAACCCGCACTTTTTGCGAGACCGTACGGTTCGTTTAAAGAAAAATATGAGGTCCCGTCCTTTCCACCGGCTTAAACGTTTCTATGCGTTTATCCTGCCATCCTCCTAATATGCCGGGATTCTCTTTCAGCAGCATGTTCGGATTTTTCTTGCGTATTTGGGATACCATTGGTATAGTATACTTTTATGAAACACCTACCTCGGTTTTCCCAAAATGGTAGTTTTTGGGAAAGCTACCTTGGATTTATGAGAGAAAAGATGCCTCGGATCGCTTTTCTGAAAGGCTTTTACAAAACGAACCGGGTTTTATGAACCTATGCCTGCCCAAATTCTGCATACCCTTTTTGGGGAGGATGTCATAGCCGAACTACCTAGTACCCATCCCTGGCGCAGCCTGACCAGAGCATACCGGACTGTTTTTGCCTTGGGTTGTCAGGGACCGGACATATTCTACCACAGTCAGAAGACCCGTCCGGTAGCCTTGGAATACGGCGCCCTCTTACATCGCCGGGGCTTCGGTGACTTTACCGCAGCGCTTTTCAAGAAAACCCTGGATATTGATTTACTAGGTAAAATAGACAAAATAGCAGAAAAGCAATTTTTCCCCCAAGGCCCGCTCTTGGCGTATACCATCGGCTTTATGACCCATGCTGCGCTGGATCGGTGTGCCCACCCCTATATTGTGTACAAATCCACCATGCTTGCCGCTTCTGAGGGGTTTGCCCGGATGTTTCCTAATGGGGCCTCTCATGCGTTTTTTGAACGGATTCTGGACGTACTCATGTTAGCGCTGCTGCGAGGAAGATCGGTCGCTACCTGGGATCAAGGCGCTTTAGCCAAGGTTTGCGCTGAGCCACCTCGAGGTCTCAAGGAACTGCTCATGTATACCTTGATACACGCCTTCCCTAAGCGGGCCGGCAGGGACCAACAGCTTTCCCAGCGTATAGATAATGCCTTTCAGGATTGTGCGTATTTCTACGGTCTTACGGATCCCCGGAAGACTTCCCGGCAGTATCCGCCTCTTGAAGGAGCGCTGCCTCTCCAGGATCGGTGGCTGTGTTATCTGTACCCAGAGCACGTTCCCCTATCCATGGATTACCTGAATCTGAGACAGGCGCCGTGGTATTACCCTGCCCAGAGCCACAAAGAAGATAGCCGTTCTTTTCCTGAACTGTACCGTGCTGCGGTGAAAACCGAAGGGGCGGCTATTGGGGTGCGGATCTCCCGGTACCTTGAAACCGGGATCGTTTCCGAACCAGAAATAAGCCGGAACATCGGTAATGGAGGACTCTCCATTCAGGATGAAACCGGCAGGCCCTGCCTTCCCACCTGGGTGGGAACCTTACCGCTGGATCTGGTGCTGGAACAGCAGCGATCCTGGCGATGGGCTTTGCATGAAGCGCGTTTCCCTGACATCTAGGGTTGCGGTTTCACGCCGCTTTTGAAGCATAGGACCGGTGCATGACCAAGAAGAAACCCTTCTTGGTCATGCCCTGCGGGCGCGTAAACCCCGCTCCTAAAACTAAAACATGATCTTCACCCCGGTAGCGCCTATACGGATAATACCGGCGCGTCAATCTAAGCCTCGAACGTATCGTACCCGAAGGTCTGCCCAGGGAAGCGGAATCCAGGGGGACAAGCCTTGCAGACTCCTTAAAGAAACCCGGCCACGCGTAAACGGCCTTGAACCGAATTACCTCAATAGCGGCTCCCCATAATCCGCGCCAATTCCCGTGCCTTCCTGGACTCCCCAGGGGACTCCTGTTTTTTAGGGAATTCATTACTTTATAAGGAAATATGAATTTCTATGGGTGTATCTTGAAAATAGCTTAAAATACCTTGACATTTTAAAAAATAGTGCTATACTATTCTTTAATGAATAAAGCCCTCTGTACCATATATTACCCCCCCCCTATGGCTTGTTCTTTATAAACCAGTTCAGCAGGATGGATGCGTTGTAAGCCGCTTCTTTCTGGGTCATGAGCCTTTTTCCCGGTTCTTTTGTTTATGCTTTCTTATTCGTGTTAGTGATGGTTTTACCCTGCCAAGGTTATTCCTTCTGTCTTTTATAGCACGCTATGAATCCGTCTTAGCACCCTATAAACCCGTCATTGGAGGCTCTACATCCAGTATCCCCTCTGCCGGAAGGGTTATATCCCAATCTAAGGGGTTATCTATGCCCTATTATATCCCCCAAAAAGAAGCGGACTTTATCGAGTGGAGTGAAAACCTGATCGCCGTGTCCAAGGCGAATACCACCCTCTGGGGCTTGCCCGAAGCCCAGGTTACGGAACTCGAAACCCTGCACACCCAGTTCAAAGCCCTTTACGAGAAATGTCAAACCCCCTCCCATACGGCCCTGGATGTACAGGAGAAAAACCAGCGGAAGGACGGGTTCACCGAAAAGCTGCAGCGCTTTATCCGTTTCCATCTGCAGAACAACGAAAAGATGACCGGCCAAGGGCGGAAGGCCTTGGGGATCCCCATTCATGACCAAAAGCCCACCCATCACCCCCTGCCCGATTCCCATCCGGTGATCACCACCGGCAGCAATAACCCCTTTGAGCTTATCCTGCATATCCACGATTCAAAGAACGGGAAACGGGCGAAGCCGGAACACACCAATGGGGCGGTGGTGTTCTGGAGCGTGAGCGAGACCCCTATTATGGATTCCAAGGAGTTAAAGAACAGCCTTTTAATAACCCGCACACCCTATCGCATGAGTTTTTCCCCGACTAAATGGGGAGAAAATGGTGTATATGTCGGGCCGGTGGCAGAACGGGACCGGGGAGAAGGGGCCTCCCAGCGAGGTGGTAAGCGCGGTTATTCCCTAGGGTGTGTTCACACAACGGAAAGAGATACAAATACAAGCCAGATAGATAAAAGCGGAAAACATACGCTCAAGCTTATCATAGTGGGTGCAAATTCCTCGAAACCCCTTGAGCCGCCGGAAAAATCGTTCTAGCTCATTCCGCCGTTTATACAATTCCATGTCATACTCCCATGGATGAACCCCCTTCCGTTTCACCGGTACTACTGGATTAAACCCTAATTCCCTTGCCCTAATCCGTGTCCGCTCGGCTTCATACGCCCTATCCATCAACAGAGTAACCGTATACTCTCGTCTTCCGATGGTTTCCAGCAACAACCGGCCCTCTCCCGCATCAGGGACGTTCCCCCCGGACAGCCTGAAAGCAACCATTCCACCCTCCTCGACTCTTCTCTATTCCCCGCGCGCCCTGTTTTTCAGCTCCATGCACGTCCGGATGCGTTTTGACCATTGTTGCATCAAGACAGTAGACCCCACCGGATTCACAAACTCGTCGTCTTCCCGTATCAATGTACCGGCCTCCTCATCGTGTACATTCACCGCCGTCGTTCTCTCCCTGTGTACCATCCCACTCCCCCCGTCTACTCCTCTAGGCGCCTTCATCCCGAAATGCCATTCGGGCCCTTTCTTACCTTGAAGCATTTCAGGATCACGGCTCTTTGCGCCGTTTTTCGTTGACCCAGGAGCCTCTATGTGGGTTGCATCTAGTATGCTCCCTCCTCCCATTATCTTCTCCTGTTCTTCCAACCCTTTGTTCACCCTTTCAAAGAGTTGCTTCGGTAATCCGTACTGCTCAAGTACATGCCGGAAATTAAGCAGGGTTGTCGCATCCGGC
>JAITAI010000017.1 GCA_031284195.1 Treponema sp. | reverse complement strand
TATTGATAAATTGCTTTCCATGCCTCATCACAAAATCCTTCCGGTTTTGCCCAATCTGCATAAAAAATCTGTCCATCTTTAAGCAGTGGACATTTACCTATACCTTCGGCTCCATATTCTTTTGCAAGGATCTCATCAAAATGCCGTTTCAGAACCGTGATTTTGCATTTGGTCATCTGTTTTTCTTCCAAAAAATTATTTGATTGTATATTATGCCAATCTTTTATAATTGTCTATACTTTTTATACAAAATTTACATTCTACCTAAGGCCGTAGGCGTTTAACCTAATTTTCCAACCAATTTTAGGGGACATTTCGCATACCTCCAAGATTCACGTAATAATCAACGCTTAATCGTTCCCTCATGGAACCACATATAAACATTCGCTTACCTTGAAACCTGCTCTGGGCAATCTTGGCTTTCATAGCCGAGGAGGTCTCATTGAAGGAATCACCGGAATGTAGTAGTTTACTATACATTAACCTGAGTCTTTCGGCTTTATGGTATACCGGTTCTGGTTAATGATGAGGTGTAAGTATGGTGTTTATAGTTCGAGCCGATCTAGAACGGCTTTGTTCCTTTATTTTTCAGGCCCTGGGTTTTCCCCACGAAGAAGCAGCGGATTGTGCGGAGATCTTGGTTGCTGCAGACGCCCGGGGCATCAAAAGTCATGGAGTTGCCCGGATTAAACGCTACGCCAGCGGGATTAAGGCAGGATTCATCAAAGGCGGCGTTACGCCTCGGGTGCTCCATGAGACCCCCCTCTCTTTGGTCTTGGACGGGGAAGGAGCTATGGGCCTCAGCTTAAGTAAGCGGTCTATGGAACGGGTCATTGCCAAGGCTCGGGAACAGGGTATGGCCTTTTGTAGCATCCGCAATTCCAACCATTTCGGGATCGCCGGTTTCTATGCGGAAATGGCCGCCCGGGAAGACATGATTGGCATTGCCATGACCAATACCGCAGCCTTAGGGGTGCCTACCTTTGCCCGAAAAGCCATGTTCGGTACCAACCCTATTGCCTTTGCCGCTCCTGGGCTTAAGGGAATGCGGTTCAGCCTGGATATGGCCACTACTACGGTTCCCCGGGGTAAAATCGAAGTATATCAGCGAGAGGGTAAGGAACTCCCGCCTGGTTGGGCAGTGGGCAGTAATGGATTGACCGCCCAGGATCCCCGCAGCCTCCTGGATGCTATGCTCTGCCAGCAAGGAGGCGGCCTGCTCCCCTTGGGCGGAGCAGGAGAAACCCACGGCGGGTATAAGGGCTACGGTCTTGCGGTTCTGGTGGACATCTTATGCGCCCTCACCTCTGGGGGAGTCTTCGGCGAAGCGGTCCGGGATTCGGAAATCACCTCCGCACGGGTTTGTCACTGTTTCATGGCCATCCGTTTGGATATCTTGAGACCTCCCGAGGATTTTAAGCGGGATCTGAGCCGTATGCTGGAGGCCCTAGCCTCCCTGGAACCTGCAGAAGGGGCTTCCCGGGTCTATTACCCCGGACTCAAAGAGCAGGAAGCAGAAGCTTTGAGCAATAAACAAGGAGTTCCCCTCACTGAAACAGTGTGGCAGCAACTCAAAACCCTAGCGAAATCCTTAGAGGTGGCCCTTCCCCCGGTGAAAGCAGCGCCAGGAGCCTGAAAGTACGGATTTTCTATCATGAAACGCCTGTTCCAGGAACGGTCCCGTATTCCTCTGGTTCTGGTTTTTATGATCGGTTTACATGGGTTTTATTGGTTTCTATATTGCCTAAATTGGTATAGGCATCTATAATAAACCAACTTAAACCTTTGGAGGAAAATGATGAAATCCATGAAAACCAATCGAAGACGATTGATACTGGGGGCGTTACTGCTGCTCAGTCTCAGTCAAACCCCGGTCTTTTCCGGTTCCCGGAAAGAAAAAAGTGCTGCCCCGGAGGAGGCCCCTCAACAAGAACCGGTAACCATACTGGTCGCGGCTGCGGCGAGTCTGGAAAATGTATACGTGCAGGAACTCATTCCCCTGTTCCAAAAGAACCACCCTCAGATCACCGTGAAGGGGGTCTACGATAGTTCCGGGAGACTTCAGACCCAGATTGAGCAGGGACTGGAAGCGGATGTCTTCATGTCGGCAGCAACCCGGCAAATGGATGCCTTGGTAGACAAGAACTTTATCGCTGCTGCCTCGGTGAAGCCCCTATTACAGAATAAGCTGGTGCTGATTAAACCTGTAGGAACCAATACGGCTGTTACGGGTTTCCAGAACATCACCGAAGCCTCGATCATCGCCATAGGGGATCCGGCCACCACCCCCGCAGGTCAGTACGCGCAAGAAGCCTTTATCAATCTTGGTACTTGGGAGGCAGTTTCTGCCAAGGTGAGCCTGGGGAGCAATGTAACGGAGGTCCTGAATTGGGTTGGAGAAGGGAGCGCGGAAGTGGGGGTCGTCTACGCCACCGATGCAGTTTCCACCAAAAAAGTGGAGATCATCGAAGAGCTCCCAGAGGGACTCTTGGCCACAAAGGTGATCTACCCGGTAGGGATGCTTGGGGCGTCTCAGCATCCCGAGGAAGCCCAGCTTTTTATCAATTTCCTCGCCTCTTCTGAGGCTTTGGGGATTTTCAAAGCCTTTGGATTTTCTCCGAACAGCTAACAGGTAAAAAAAAGGAACAAAATGGATCTTTCCCCCATCTTGATCTCCATGAAAACCGCTTCTGCGGCGATAGGGGTAACTTTTTTCCTGGGGGTCCTGGCAGCTAAAGCCGTTGCCGGGATCCGGCGGAAGGAATGGAAGATGATCCTGGACGGGTTCCTCACCCTGCCCCTGGTACTTCCCCCTACTGTGGCAGGTTTTTTTCTATTGTACCTTTTTGGGGTGAGAGGGCCGGTGGGACGGTTCTTCCTGGAATACTGGAGCATCAAAATTGCCTTTTCATGGGGGGCTACGGTGCTTGCGGCAGTGGCCATATCCTTTCCTCTGATGTACCGATCCGCCCGAGGCGCCCTGGAACAGGTAGATCCCAACCTTATCTACGCGGCCCGAACCTTGGGAATGTCCGAATGGAAACTATTCTGGAAGGTCAGTCTCCCCACGGCCATGCCTGGAGTTGCCTCAGGGGGGGTCTTGGCTTTTGCCCGGGGTTTAGGGGAATTCGGCGCTACTGCCATGATCGCCGGTAATATCCCAGGAAAAACCCGAACCTTGCCTTTGGCGATCTATTCCTCTGTAGCCGCAGGGGATATGGAGAAGGCCTATACCTACGTGCTGATTATCGTCCTGTTTTCCTTTGGGGTGGTGGCCTTGATGAATTACGGTACCTTGCAAAATGAGCGCCCCTCGGAACCGCCGGTAGCTTCACCCCTTGATCCCGGTCAAGGACGAATATGAGTATTCAGGTCTCGATTCGCAAACAGGTATCCCGGCATTTTTGCCTGGAAACCGGGTTTGAGAGCGATGATACCTGTCTGGGCATTTTAGGGGCCTCGGGCTGCGGGAAAAGTATGACCCTCAAATGTATCGCTGGTATTGAAACCCCTGATGAGGGGCATATTTCCGTTAATGGCCGGGTTTTATTTGACTCAAGCCAGAAGATAAACCTGAAACCCCAAGCCCGGCGGGCAGGGTATCTCTTTCAGAACTATGCCTTATTCCCCCGGATGACGGTGTTAGAAAATATTACCGTGGCCCTTTCTCTTTCAAAACAGGAAAAGCTTCAGAAAGCCCGGCCCTGGATAGCCCGGTTTGGGCTTACAGACCTGGAAGATCGGTATCCCCGGCAGCTTTCCGGGGGACAACAGCAGCGGGTCGCCCTGGCCCGGATGCTCATCCAGGACCCCGAATGTATCCTATTGGATGAACCTTTCTCCGCCCTGGATACCCACCTGCGGGAGCAGATGCAGGTCCAACTGCTTCAGATGCTGGAATCCCGGCATGATGTGATCATGGTTACCCATAGCCGGGACGAGGCGTATCGGCTCTGTGATGAACTGTTAGTGATGGATAGGGGCCGGGTTTTGGCCAAAGGAGCCGCCAAAGCCTTGTTTCAGCACCCTGGTTCAGTACCAGTAGCCCGGATCACGGGGTGCAAAAATATTTCTCCCCTCAGACGGACCGGACCCCAGGAACTGTACGCCCTGGATTGGGGACTGTCCTTGCAGGTGTCTGTACCCATTGAGGATGCCGTTACCCATGTGGGGATCCGGGCCCATGACTTCCAGCCTTTATGGGAAGCCCCGGAACCAGGAACGCACAACCAGGTCCGCATGGCTATTACCCGGCGGGCAGAGGAGCCTTTTGAACAGGTTCTGCTCTTTACCAATGGGGACGCCTCAAACCCCGCAGAGCAAAGAGAGATCTGGTGGAAATACAGCAAATACCAATTCCAGGAGATACCGGAACGGCTCTTTATCCCTCCAGAAGCCTTGCTGCTCTTGCGAAGTTAATCCCCAAAAACCGGCCTGGAAATTAGCACCATATAGGTGATATGGGTGAAGCTGTTTCAAGAGGTATTTCAAAATCCTGGGAGTATAGGTTTTTCTCTATATATTCTCTATATAAAGAGGAAAGGAGATGAGCATGATTCCCCAGGTTATAGCAACTACGGCATTTATCCTTATGGTGATGATAACGGATGCAAGTCTGCGCCAGAAAAAAACGCTTCAAGCGGAGTAGCTGAATTACCGTGATGCCCGTGCAACGGCAACAATCATGTTGTAGCGTATTTTATATGCCCTCATTTCGTGATATACTGGACTCCGGGCTTTAAAGTCCGGCTTTATTTCACTAAGTGAGGAGAAAAACAGCGGCATGGATGGTCATAACAGCGCCGAAATCGGCTTTGAGAAGGAAATATGGAACGTCGCCTGTGTTCTGCGGGGCAATATGGACGCTGCTGAATACAAGCACGTTGTCCTGGGACTCATCTTTTTGAAGTACCTTTCGGATAAATTTGAGGAACGCTATAAGACCCTCAAGGACGAAGGAGAGGGCTTTGAGGAAGACCGGGACGCGTACACCGAAAAGCAGGTGTTTTGGGTACCCCAAGCCGCGCGTTGGGAACAAGTAGCCGTCAAAGCCCACAGTCCCGAAATCGGCAAAACCATTGATGAAGCCATGATCGCTATCGAAAAAGAGAACAAAGAACTGAAAGGGGTGCTTCCTAAGAATTTTGCCAGACCCGAACTTGATAAGCGCCGGCTGGGGGACGTGGTCGATATCTTCACCAATATTTCCATGCACAAACACGGGGACAGCGGCGAACAGGGAGCATCCATTGATATTTTAGGCCGGGTCTACGAATACTGCCTGGGCAAATTTGCCGAGCAGGAAGGCAAGCTAGCCGGTGAATTCTACACCCCTGCCTGTGTGGTAAAAACCCTGGTGGAAGTCATCAAGCCCTTTAATGGCCGCGTGTACGATCCCTGCTGCGGTTCCGGCGGCATGTTTGTCCAGTCCGCGCGGTTTGTGGAACATCATGCAGGCAGCATCAACAACCTTTCCGTTTTCGGTCAGGATTCGAACCCTACCACATGGAAACTTTGCCGTATGAATCTTGCCATTCGGGGTATTGAGGCAAACCTTGGCGAAGCCGCTGCGGACACGTTTTTCAACGACCTGTGCAAAGCCGAAAAGATGGACTTTATCCTCGCCAATCCGCCTTTCAACCTTTCCGGCTGGGGCGCGGACAAACTGCAAACCGATGTCCGCTGGAAATACGGACTGCCCCCTGGGGGGAACGCGAACTTCGCATGGCTTCAGCACATGATCTTTCACCTCTCCGCCAAAGGCCGGATGGGCATGGTCCTTGCCAACGGCTCCCTTTCGAGCCAGTCCGGCGGGGAAGGCGCCATCAGGCAGGCCATCATCGAAGATGACTTGGTGGAGTGCATTATCGCCATGCCCGCCCAATTATTTTACACCACCCAGATTCCCGTGTCGCTGTGGTTTCTGAACAAAAAAAAGAAGCAAAAGGGTAAAACCCTTTTTATTGACGCCCGTAACATGGGAACCATGGTGACCCGCCGCCTTCGTGAGCTGACGGATACGGATATTGCCTCCATAGCGGAAACCTTTGACCAATTTTGCCAAGGAACCCTGAAAGCGCAACAAGGCTTTTGCGCTGCTATCTCCACCGAAGACATCGCCCAACAGGATTTTATTCTGACTCCGGGGCGTTATGTGGGGGTTGCCGAAGAAGCAGGCGACGGCGAACCTTTCGGGGAAAAGATGACCCGCCTTACCGTGGAACTAAGCGGGCTTTTTGAGGAGGGCCATAAACTGGAGAAAGAAATCAAGAAACGGCTCAAAGCGGTTGGGTGGGAGGT
>JAITAI010000306.1 GCA_031284195.1 Treponema sp. | reverse complement strand
GCCCTATTACAGGGTCTTCTATACCAAAGTCTCCTGGCTTGCGGGTTGAGCCTGCAAAGCAACGCTTTGACAGGCCCGTGGGTTCCGCCGGCCTTCCCAACCAATGGGTCAGTGGCCGTGTGGCGGAACCGGTTCACCTGGCGGCAAATACCCGGTCACAGTTACGGGATAGCGGAGGACTTACACCTCTCTTCCTCTGAAGTATACACAAGTACTTTATCACGGGATTTTCATTCCTGTCAAGAGGAGCAATCAGATTTCAGGAAGGTAACAATTACCGCTCGTAACTTTTTCTGATCTTTTGAAAAAATCAGCTTTAAGCAAATTGCAAGACCTTTTTCCTACATTCATTGAGCGGCAAAGGGTACATTGCTGATGAAGTACGGCGCCACCTAGTCATGGACCACCTCTTTTTATATAATCATGTTTTTAGAACAGCAAAGAAAAGGAAAAACGGAGCCGTATGGACAAGAAGAGTGAGCATTGGGCTGATGAGACTGCAATGAAGATAATCCGGGAAAAGGGTGAAAAAGCCTTGTATACCTGCGCTTCAGGGATAACCCCTTCCGGGACCGTACATATCGGTAATTTTAGGGAAATTATCTCTGTAGACCTGGTGGTTCGGGCGCTGCGGGACCAGGGTAAACAGGTGCGGTTCATCTATTCCTGGGACGATTACGATGTGTTCAGGAAAGTGCCTCAGAATATGCCCAAACAGGAAGAACTCAAAGGGTACCTCCGTTTTCCCATTACCATGGCGCCGGATCCCTGGGAACGGGATGAAAGTTATGCCCGGCATCATGAGGTGGATGTGGAAACCTTGCTTCCTCAGGTAGGGATATACCCTGAGTATATTTATCAGGCCCAACGATACAGGGCATCCCAGTATGCTTCGGGAATCCGCAAGGCCCTGGAACACCGGGAGGCATTGAAGAATATCCTCGACGCTTTTCGGGATGAGGAGCACAAGATCCAGGGGGACTGGTGGCCTGTCAGCGTGTTTTGTGAACACTGCAACCGGGATGAGACCGAAGTGGACGCCTGGGACGGGGAGTGGGGTTTGAGGTATCACTGTACTCGCTGCGGCCATAGGGAAACCTTGGACCTCCGCAGGAGCCGGGGGGTCAAACTTGGCTGGCGGGTGGACTGGCCCATGCGCTGGGAATACGAACAGGTTGATTTTGAACCAGCCGGCAAAGACCACCATAGTCAGGGCGGTTCCTTTGACACTGCCCGGCATGTATGCAAAGAAGTGTATAACTGGGATGCGCCGGTGAGTTTTCGCTATGACTTCATCGGCATCAAGGGAGTTCCGGGGAAGATGTCCAGTTCGTCGGGTAAGGTGATAACCCTGGAGGATCTCTTGCAGGTGTATACCCCGGAGCTGGTCCGCTTTCTCTTTGCCGGGACCCGGCCTAACACGGAGTTTACCATTTCCTTTGATCTGGATGTGATTAAGCTCTATGAAGACTATGATAGGACCGAACGGATTGCCTGGAACATCGAAGCGGTCAAGGATGCGGGAACGTTTCAGAAGGCCCGCCGGATCTATGAACTCTCCCAGGTAGGGGCCCTGCCCAGGCTCATGCCCTACCAGATTCCCTTCAGGCATCTTTGTAACCTCATCCAGATCGCCGATGGAGACCTGGAGAAGACCCTTGCCACTCTGGAAGGGGTACAGCCTGAGCAGGTTCCGGCCCTCAAAGCCCGGTGCTGCTGCGCCCGCTTCTGGATCCATACCTGTGCCCCTGAAGACTTCCGCTTTAAACTCCGTTCACCTGTGGAAGGGCCGGTAGAACTAGGAGCCGCAGAACTCCAAGCCCTGCGGGAGCTCCGGGACCGGGTCATTGCGCATATTCAGGAATTCACCGACGACAAGACCTGTGCAGAGGCGATTTATAAAGTGGCAGAGGATACCGGGGTGGAGAGTAAGGCCCTGTTCAGGGCGAGTTATCAAGCCCTTATCGGCAAAGACCAAGGGCCCCGGCTTGCGAACTTCCTCCGTTCCATCAGTAAAGAACGGCTCTTGGGAATCCTAGAAGGGTATTAATCAGAACCCTGAGGCTTTTCCCGGAGGAAATGTCCGCTCTTGCCGCCGGATTTTTCCCAAAGCCGGATGTCGCCGAGGACCATACCCCGGTCAATGGCTTTGCACATATCGTAAATAGTCAGGAGGGCCACAGACACCCCGGTGAGGGCCTCGATTTCCGCACCGGTTTTACCCGAAAGGCGCACGGTACAGATCGCTTCGATATACCCCTTTGAGGAATCTTCCTCAGCGGCTTTTTCTTGTAGCGTAAAATCTATTGTACAGGAATCAAAAATCAGCAGATGACAGAGGGGAATCAGTTCTGCGGTTTTTTTGGCTGCCATGATACCTGCAATCCGGGCCACCCCGAGGACGTCCCCTTTCTGGACCGTACCCTGCTGAATAAGGCGCAGGGTTTCCTGGTTTACTACGATGTGCCCTTTGGCTTGGGCCATGCGGACACTGATGTTTTTGGCAGAGACATCCACCATAACGGCGTTACCCTGGGAATCGAAATGGGTAAGTCCTGGTTCCATACGATGCTTCTCCTTTGCGTATGTTTTGTTCAGGTGCATGGTACTCTTACGTCATAAGAAAAAGCAAGTAGGACCAGGAAGGCAGCGGCGCTTCATGGAGAAGAGTCCAAACGTAAGGTTCGTTTTTTGTATTGCTTACTTGAGGCGGTTTCAAAAGGTCCCACGGTGAAACCGCAATCTGAGATTTTAAGGAAAAAAGCGGATTTTAGACCATTTTTTCGAAAATTAATTTCATCGGAAACGAAGTTTCCGTTCTGACCGGGGTTTGAAATTAGTTCACGGATACTGCTTTTAGTATATACTTAGTAGGGGAGGCTAAATATGATACAAGTGTTATTTTTTCTGAGATTCAGAACACAACTTCGCCGTACCAGGCCGCAATTAACCTTCCAATTAGAAAAAGCTATCATTGAGGCCATTGAAGCATCTGGAGGAAAGGTGGAACATAAACGCCGGAGCATCACCGGATACTTTGACAAACAAGCCCTGGGAATCTGGCTTAATATCATTACCCTCCTGGAAGGAATCACCGCCTTACTGAACGAGGCTGATTCAGAACTATACGGATATGCCTTAGTCATCGGTGAAGATATTGAAGATTATGAACAGGGATGGATCGGCAGTAACCTGGCGGCCAAATCAGGAGGCACCCGAATTTGGTGCACTCTTTCGGTTCAGCCACTCCTGAGCCCCTATGTGGACTTTGAAGATACTGAAGACGCCTCCTTGGAACCCCTTACACATTCCGAGGCAGCTTCTGATGAAGGGGAGAAGGCCGCTGAAGCCCTGCCTCCTCTGCCTTCCTCCTTTACAGCCTATGTCCAGGTTAAGCGCTTGGGACCCTCTGCAAAATCGGATCCAGGGCTTATACCGAATACCGCAAAGAGCCAGGATAACTTCCCTATACGGGACAAAATTTTGCACATCATCAGGTACGGTGCCACCAAAAACATGGTCTTGATGGGGCCTGCCTTCATGGGAAAACGAGAGGGACTGTACCGTTTTTGCACGGAGACCCTGGGGGATATTCCCCCGCTGGTTCTCCGTTTTGGTTTCCGGAAAAGTTTGGGCTATCTTGCGGATCTCCTCAGCCCTTCCATTCGTGCGCTCATGGAGGGGGCTGTTGAGGCTGAACTACTGGAGGAATTGGATGGCTTAAAGAACATCCTGTTTCGTGAACGCCTTATGAATGAATATTCAAGCTATTTGCTCAAGAAGGGGAGCCTTTTCTTTAAAAAAGTGGTCTTAGCCTATATCGCCATGGCGCAGTACCGGAACCGGATTCCCATCCTTATCCTCGAAGACATCAATAACGCGGATGATACCATGACCCAACTGGTGCTGGATGGCTGTAAAGCCCTGGAGGATAAACCCGAACTGCACATCTACGGCACCTATTCCTATGAGCCTATGGTTCCCGGCTCCCCTTCTCTGGAGGCAGCTTCGACGTTTCCCAAAGAAAATAAGGAAAATAGGGAAAATACGGGTATGGAAAAAATTAACCAGCACTTACGTTGCTGGGAAGCGGTTTTCCCCAAGACCCTGCGGTTTCCTCCTGAATATTACCTTGCCCCGAAAGACCCTGAGATGCCCAGAGACTTATGGGAAGTAGCCTATGCAGCTGACCTGTTAAGGCCTTATTTTCCCGGTACCCTCTTTCCCCAGCTCTTTGAAGAGGAAGCGAGTACTTCCGCTATGGCCCTCCGTGCCTTCACCATACTTTCCAACTTAGGGATAATTGATGTTATCGAAGATCCTGTACCCCGGATTCCCCATTTTACCCGCCTTGCAGAAACCTGGTTGGGGGAACGGAAAGAACATATCCGCTGTTTCGTCAGGAACCGCTTATTAGCTTGGGTGCTGCAGGGAAAATTCCGTTCCTGTTTTGGCATGTTGGAGATTTTGGCAGAATTGGGTGAACAAGGGGATGATGAGCTTGTTTTAAACGCCATTTACGGGGATGTCATTATAGGAACCTATCAGGGAATAGAACAGGCGGTCAAGGAAGACCGCTTTGAGGCAGTGGTGGGTCCTGATAAAGGGTCTACCCTTTTCTATATTTTTACCACCCTCAAAGCCCTGTTACACGGGAATGAAGCGGAAATTCAGGAAGCCTTCATCAGACCGGTTCCCCAAACAATCACCTTCTCGGGACATAAAATTCACATCCTGGTTAATCTTACCTGTTATTATCTAGGGATCAAGAACCTGGATACGGCCTTGGAAGTCATAAAAGAAGCTATGCTCATAGGTCAAAAACAAAAACAGGACGTCACCCGGGTGTATCGCTTATTTTCCCTCGTGAATCTGGTCAGGCGCCAGATGGATGACGCCATCGATTATATATCCTTTGGCGTGGAAAACGCCGAACGGCTGGAACAATTTGATACTTTAGCCGTGTCTGCCTATTATGCCGCCATTATCCAGTTCCTGTTCGGTAATCTTTCCTGGGCAGAACAGCTTGCCTTCAAGGCAGAACAAGCTGCGTTCAATTCAGAACAGTTTGAGTGGAAGGATCGGATCCGTTTTTTCCGGGGAAAACTCCGCTTTGAGATAGGGTATTATCAGGATGCGCTGCATATTTTTAAGTCCCTTAAGGATAATCCCGCTGGTTCCGTATCCCCAGAGCAGGATCAGATCCTGGCTGCATGGATTTACCGGACCATGGTATACCTCGGCGAGCGGAATCAGAAACCGGTTTCCCTTGCACCGTGGCAAGATCCAGGACTGAAGGTTCCTTCCGCTGCAGGGGATGCCTTTCTGTTTGAGGTGGAGGCTTCTTATATCACCGGAGATTACCAGCGGACCATCAGTCTAACTGAAACGATACCACTGCATTCCCAGTCTCCGTTTCTGTATACTGAGCGGCCTGATTGGCGGAGCGGCTTTTCCCAATGTGAGCTTTTACTGATAGAGCCCCAGGTGCTCTGGGAACGGATGCTCCTCACCTATCGGGGTCTTGCCCTCTGCCGAATCTCTTCCCCAGGAGCGAGTCCGGAACAGACCCTTAAGCGTATCCAGCACTTCATCAGGAATGACTTGCTTCCAGACCGGGATATCTATGATGTATTCTATTTTTATGCCTATTATCGGATGCTCAAGGAATCGGATGCCTCTGACAGTGATTTAAAGACCGTGGTGAGTATGGCTTTTAAACGGTTACAGAGCCGGGCCAATCGTATCGAAGATCTGGAGACTCGCCGGGTTTTCCTGAATCTCCATTATTGGAACAATGCTTTGAGTATCGTCGCAAAGGAACATAAGCTGCTATAAGAACCGAGAGCCGGTACGGGGTACGTTCAACCCGTAGTTGTGGGG